>DATGYF010000141.1:0-10684 GCA_035298145.1 Terriglobales bacterium
CCTTTTTGTTCCTCGTGTTCGTCCACCACTTTTTGATATTGGTCCCAGACCACGCTGGCTTCGGTGGTGCGGAATTTTTCGGCGGCGCTGTCCATCTGGGACAGAACTTTATCCAAGGCGGGATCCGTGGCGGAATCGGCGGCGGCCGCGACTGCGACCGCGATCACGGTACTCAGGCAGACCATCGCCAGGGACAACCGGCACAGTGTCTGCACGCCCCATTTCATGGTTGCCTCACCGGGCACAGCGGAAGTGGTATGGCTACTCCTTGTGCACCCACACTTTGTAAGTTAGAACGCGGCCCTGACGATCACGCACAACGTCGTACTTGGTAATGCTGACTTCGCCGGCGATGGGTTCCACAATCCGCAGCAGCTCTTGCCGTACCGCCGCTTCATCCGTCGCGGCGACCGCCGAACCTTCGATCTGGTAAATAAATCCGCCGCCCGGTTCCGGAGTGACCACTACCCCGATTGGATGCGGATTGCGTTCCACCGGTTTATCGTGGAAGTCGATCCAGAAGGGCGAGAGAAAGACGAACAGCAGAATGAGTGTGACCATCACGTCATACTGCAGGGTGCCACGCTCGTAGGACCAGAGAATGAAGTCGCGAATTGTGCGCCAGATCTTGGACATGGGCATGGCCGGCGTGTCGCCAATGGTCGTCATCCTGGCTTCGGTCAAGTCTTTTCCCATCAAGTCGCTTCCAAGTCTAGGCTTTGGCGGCTGGGTCTGGCAATGTGCCCGGCGTGGCCGGCGTAAGCGCGGGCGAGTCGCCCGCGGCCACACTAAACCAGACCACAAGTGATGCACAACTAGAATTTCCTGGGCCGGATGCGGTCCGTGCCCATGGCCGGTTGCAGCGCTTCCGGAACCAGGACGCTGCCGTCGGCCTGCTGGAAATTTTCCACGATCGCCACCCAGGTGCGTCCCACGGCCAGTGCACTGCCATTCAGGGTATGGACAAATTCGGTCTTGTTCTTTCCTTCCGGGCGGTAACGAATGTTCGCCCGGCGAGCCTGGAAAGATTCGAAGTTCGAGCACGATGAAATCTCGCGGAACAACTGCTGGCCCGGCAGCCAAACTTCGATGTCATAAGTCTTGGCCGAAGCGAAGCCCATGTCGCCGGTGGAAAGCGCGACCACGCGGTAGTGCAGGCCGAGTTTTTGCAGGACTTCCTCGGCGTCGTGAGTCAGCTTCTCCAGTTGCTCATAGGAAGTGTCAGGCCGGACAAATTTGACCAGCTCGACTTTCTGGAACTGATGTTGCCGGATGATGCCGCGCACGTCTTTCCCGTATGAGCCGGCTTCACTGCGGAAGCACGGAGTGTACGCGGTGAGCGAAAGCGGCAGGCGCGATGCGTCGAGCACTTCGTCGCGGTAAAGGTTGGTCACCGGCACTTCCGCGGTGGGAATCAGCCATAAGTCTTTTTCGCCGTGAGGCACGCGAAAAAGGTCGGAAGCGAATTTCGGCAATTGTCCAGTGCCATACATGGACTCGGAATTCACCAGGTAAGGCGGCAGCACCTCGGTGTAGCCGTGTTCGCGAGTGTGCAGGTCGAGCATGAAATTGGCCAGCGCGCGCTCCAGCCTCGCTCCCAGGTCCCAGTACACAGCGAAGCGCGCGCCCGAGAGTTTGGTGGCGCGTTCGAGATCGAGCACGCCCAGTTCTTCGCCCAGTTCCCAGTGCGGCTTGGGGGTGAAATCGAATTGAGGTGGCGTGCCCCAGCGCCGGACTTCGACATTATCTTCGGGCGTCTTGCCGACCGGCACGCTGTCGTGCGGCAGGTTGGGGATGCCGGTGAGAATGTTCTGCAGACTGGCTTCGAACTCCTCCGCCGCTTTTTCGCGCTGCTGGATCTGTTCTCGCAATTCCTTGGTTTCGGAAATCTGCGCGCTGGCATCCTGGCCGCTCTTTTTGAGCCTGGCAATGTCTTCGGACGCGCGGTTGCGCCGGGCTTTCATGGTCTCAGCTTCGGTGATGGCGTGGCGGCGCTGGGTGTCCACGTGATGGAAATCCTTCAGCACCTGGGCGGGATCCATGCCGCGCTGGCGCAACTTCTCTTCCACCAGCGGCAGGTTGTCGCGAACAAAGTTGAGATCAAGCATGGGAACTAACTACTGTATCGAAAAAGAGGCCGGAAATGCACGTGTGGCGCGGGCGCCCTCGCCCGCGGCCCTTGACTTTGAACTTGCCTTTGACTTTGAACTTGTCTTTGACCTTGAACTTGCCTTTGACTTTGGATTTGCTTTTGACCTTGAATTTGTCTTTGACCGGGAATTTGCTCTAAGTCCAAAGTCAAAAGCGGCGGGCGAGGGCGCCCGCCCCACATAGGCTGACCGCAAATTTGGTCTGGGGTGTTCCACGCTGTAAACTACCCCGCAATGCGATCTTCGCTGCGGTGTTCGATCCTGGGATTTCTTTTGTGCCTCAGCCTTACCGGCACGGGCTTCGGTTCCGCTTACAACGCACGTCCCAAGCTGGTGGTCATTGTCGTGATCGACCAGTTTCGTGGCGACTATCTGGAGCGTTATCGCGACCAGTGGGGGGAAGGCGGTTTCCGCCTGCTGCTCGACCATGGCGCCGACTTTACCGACTGCAACTACGACTATGCCAACACCCGCACCGCGCCCGGGCATGCGACCCTGCTGACGGGGGCGTATTCGAACGGCCACGGCATCATGGCTAACGAGTGGTGGGACCCGGCGAAGAAACGGCTGGTGAGTTCGGTCGAGGACGACGCGGCGAAACTGGTCGGCATCAGCGGCGGCGTTGGCGCTTCACCCCACAACCTGCTCGCGGACACGCTGGGCGACGAGCTCAAACTGGCCACGCAGGGGAAGGCGCGGGTTTTCGGAATTTCGTTAAAGGACCGTGCCGCCATACTGCCGGCGGGCTTTGCCGGCGACGGCGCCTACTGGATCGACCCGAAAACTGGGACATGGATCACCTCCACCTACTATCGCAGCGAGCTTCCCAAGTGGGCGCAGGACTTCAATAACAGCAAGCGGTTGGAGAAGTATCTGAATCTGGAGTGGAAAGACAGCAATGGCGAAGTCCTCCGTACAACCAAGCCTGGTGAAGGGAAGGCGGGCAGTTTCTTTGAACTGGTCGGCTCCACGCCGTTTGCCAATGACTACGAATTTGAATTCGCGCGCGAGCTGGTCACCTACGAGAAGCTGGGAAGCGGCCCCGCCACCGATCTTCTGATCGTGAGCCTGTCAGCCAACGATATTCTCGGCCACCAGGCGGGGCCGGATTCCCCGGAGATGCAGGCCATGGCGCTTGCCATGGACCGGCAACTCGCGGGCTTCTTCGAGTTTCTCGGGCATCAGATGGGCCTGGCCAATGTCTGGATCGCGCTCTCCGCCGATCACGGAATCGCGCCCTTGCCCACGGTGGCGGCCAGAATGCATTTGCCGGCGGCAGGTCTCTCTTCCGAGAAAATGAAAGCGCAAGTGAATAGCGCGCTGTCGGCCCGCTTCTCACACTCCGCTGAATATGTAAAAGATATTGACTACCCTCTGGCGTGGGTAAACCCAGAGGCATTCGCGGCCGTAAAAATGAAAGAGGCCGACGCGGAGCGCGCCGTGGGAGAAGCCCTCAAGCAGGCCGGCCTGCGGGCCTACTACACCCGTTCGCAGCTGGAGCGTGGGGACGTGCCCAATACTGAAGCCGGGCTGAAGTATCTGCACAGCTACTCTCCGCTGGGTGGATGGTACGTGTTCGGGGTCCCGGTTCCGTACACCATCGGCGTCACCAGCGGCACGGACCACGCCTCGCCCTATACCTACGATACTCACGTTCCCCTAGCTTTCTACGGCCTTCCTTTCCAGGCGGGGACCTACCGGACTCATGCCGAACCCGCGGACCTGGCAGTGACGCTGGCTTCGCTGCTGGGCATCAATGCTCCTTCGCATGCTATCGGGCGGGTTCTGACGGAGGCGCTGGCTCCGCCCCGGCGCGTCCCCGGTTCGGCTCGGGGAGGCGAGCGGGAGGAGCGGAGCGCGCCTGACGTCGAGAGGCGTGGCTTCAGGCCGGCCGCCGGCTCAGCAACGGGTGCCGCCAAGAAAATGGTTGCGGTGAAGAAAGCTGACCGGACACTTGCGGAGGGCGCACGATGACGTCTCCCGCCGCTCCGTCCGCTCCCGATCTTTCCGTCAGTGTTGCCGGCATTCAGCTGAAGAATCCAATCATCGCCGCCAGCGGCACGTTCGGCTATGGCATTGAGTTCGAGGATGTGGTCCACCTCAACAAGCTTGGCGGCTTTGTGGTGAAGGGACTGTCGGCTCAGCCCATGGCGGGAAATCCGCCTCCCCGCCTTTATGAAACTCCGGCCGGGATGCTTAATGCCATCGGACTGCAGAATATCGGCGCGCGCGCGTTTATCGATGAGAAGCTGCCCAAACTGGGCAAAATGAAAAATATCGTGATCTTTGCGAACGTGTTCGGCTACAGCCGCGAAGAGTACGAGCGCACCATTGAGATTCTGAATGAAGGCGAGGACATAGCCGCCTACGAGTTGAACGTGTCGTGTCCCAACACGGTCTCTGGCGGCATCCAGTTTGGCAGCGATCCGCGGGCGTTGGACGAGGTCGTGAATACCGCTAAGCGGATTTCCCGCCGCCCGCTGATTGTGAAGCTTTCACCCAACGTGACCAGCATCGCCCTGATGGCACGCGTGGCCCAGGAAGCGGGCGCGGACGCTATTTCACTGGTGAACACCTTCGTGGCCATGGCCATCGACCCTGAAACCCGCAAGCCCCGTATCGCCAACGTAACTGCCGGGCTCTCGGGTCCCGCTATCAAGCCGATTGCCCTGCGCATGGTTTATGACGCCGCGCGAGCGGTGAATATCCCCGTCATCGGCATGGGCGGGATTTCGACTGCCGCTGATGTCGTGGAGTTCATGCTGGCGGGGGCGAGCGCGGTGCAGATCGGGACTGCCAGCTACTGGGACCCCGTGGCAACCGAGAAAATTGCCGCCGAACTGGAAACCTGGTGCGCGGAACGCCGCATACCGCGCCTGGCGGAACTGACCGGCGGCATGGTGGAATGACAGTCGTCAGTCGTCAGTCGTCAACAAAACCATACGCACCCCAGAACTGACCACAAGTTCACCCCATGAAGATCATGTCTTTCTCCGCGAAGGCGAATTGAGGCCAGCCATACTATGCTGACTGGGGCGGTTGGCAAACTCGAAATCGCAGGCGCCCGGTGGGGATCGGCCTGCTACTTTCCGGGCGCCAATTCATCTAATGTAATGTCGCTATAATCAATCCTTAAAAAAAGAGGAGTCTTTCATGGCCAAAGCCACCTTTGCCGCGGGCTGTTTCTGGGGAGTCGAAGCCACCTTCCGCCAGCTGCCGGGGGTCACGGGAACCCGGGTTGGCTATACCGGCGGACACTTCGCCAATCCCACCTATAAGGACGTTTGCAGCGATCGCACGGGCCACGCCGAGGCGGTCGAAGTGGAGTACGATCCCGCCAAACTTTCCTACGAGAAATTGCTGGACGTGTTCTGGGAGAACCACGATCCCACGCAGCTCAACCGCCAGGGCCCCGACTACGGGTCGCAATACCGCTCCGCGATCTTCTTCCACACTCCGGAACAGGAAAGCGAAGCGCGAATGTCAAAAGAGCGCCTGGAGAAATCGGGCCGCTTCAAGAAGCCGATTGTGACCCAGATCGTGCCCGCAGTGACGTTCAATGCCGCCGAGGATTACCACCAGCAATATCTGGAAAAGCGCGGACTGGCGACCTGCCACATTAAGTGAGCCGCGCAGACCACGTGGGGACAGCCGCCCTCGGCTGTCCGGCGGAGCGACGCTCCGCCTTTTTCCGCCGAGAATCTGCCGACAAATGCTAGCCGCGCTTCGCGCGGCCGGACAGCCGCGGCGGCTGTCCCCACGTGTTTCTTCCTGCACGAGCGGGGCGCTCGCGCCTACATTAAATTCGCTTCCTTGCGACCGGAACGTGATTTCCCATATGCTGCGGTGCAATCATGCCGCACGGTCCCGATCAACTTCTGTTGCAACTTCTTGCCATCTTCGTTTCCGCGAAGGTGGTGGGGGAGCTGTTTGAACGGGTGCGGCTGCCGTCTGTCCTGGGCGAGATCCTGGCCGGGGCTGCGCTAGGCCCGTTTGCCCTGGGCTGGATCAATCCCAGTGACACAATCCATTCGGTCGCGGAAATCGGTGCGATCTTTGTCCTGTTCAGCGCCGGCCTCGAGACCAGCTCGCAAGACCTGATCCGGGTGGGGCGCAAGGCGCTGCTGGTGGCGGTGGCCGGCATCGTGGCTCCCTTTGTCCTGGGATTCGCTTACATGAAATGGCGCGGCGATGCCTCCAGTGAAGCCATTTTCGTGGGCGCGGCCATGGTGGCCACCAGCGTGGGAATTACCGCGCGCGTGCTGGGCGACTTGCATGTGATGGCGACGCGCACGGCCAGGATCATCATGGGCGCCGCCGTCTTCGATGACATTCTGGGTATGGTCCTGCTGGCGATTGTGGCCGGCCTGGCTTCAGGCGGCGGGCTGGAGTGGCTGCACCTGGGCGTTCTGGTCGTCGAAGCTGTGGCCTTCGCCCTGTTCATGATCTTTGTGGCGCCTCGAATTGTCCGCAGAATCCAGCCGGGCATGGATCGCCTCTCCACCCAGCATGCTCCCCTGATTGTTGCGCTGGGGCTCTGCCTGTTCCTTTCATGGCTTTCGGCGAAGATCGGCATGGCAGCCATTATCGGCGCGTTCTTTGCCGGGCTCATGTTTGCCGACTACGCTCCCCGCTGGAATCTGGTGCCACGCGTGGGAGGCATCACCGAGTTTCTGGCGCCTTTTTTCTTTTTCACCATCGGCTCTCGCCTCAACGTGCACCTGTTTACTGGAGACGTCCTGGTGGCCGCCATTGTGATTTCGTTGCTCGCTATTATTTCCAAAGTGGTGGGGTGCGGATTGCCGCTTTGGCGCGAGGGCTGGCTGAGCGCACTGCAGGTGGGCGTAGGCATGATGCCGCGCGGTGAGGTTGCTTTGATCGTCGCGCTGGTCGGACTGCAATCGCAGATCGTGCTGCCTAGGACTTATGCCATTGTCGTGTTTATGACCGCGGTGACCACGATTCTGGCGCCGCCCCTGTTGCGCTATCTGTTTCGCGGCGAAATGAAACCAACCTAAGACCGCGTGGGGATCGCCGACCTCGACTGTCCGGTCGAGCAAGGCTCGACAGAGGTTTCTGGTACGAGAAATAGCGGAGCGTTGCTCCGCTGGACAGCCGAGGGCGGCTGTCCCCACGTGGTCTGCGGTTATAATCCTCGTTCTAATTGCTGAGGAGAATCCATGACTCTTGCAGGCCGGGTTGCGCTGGTGACGGGGGCGTCGCAAGGCATCGGCCGGGCTTGCGCGCTGAAGCTCGCCCAGTCCGGTGCCACTCTGGCGTTGGCCGCGCGCAGCCAGGAAAAGTTACAGGAAGTGGCGGCTGAGATTGCCGCAGCGGGAGGCACCGCTACGTGCTTCCCTATGGATGTCAGCGATGAGGAACAGATCAAGGCCACCTTTAAGACCGCCATCACCCAGCTGGGCAAGATTGACATCCTGGTGAATAACGCCGGAATTACCCGCGACCAGCTGGTCATGCGCATGAAGCGCGCCGACTGGGATGCCGTCCTCAACACCAACCTCACTTCGGCGTATCTATGCACCCAGCAGGCGATCAGTTCGATGCTCAAGCAGCGCTGGGGCAGGATCATCAACATCACTTCGATTTTCGGGCAGACCGGCCAGGCCGGCCAGGCCAACTACTCCGCGTCAAAGGCCGGACTGATCGGTCTGACCATGGCCATCGCTCGCGAAGTCAGCTCGCGCAACATCACCTGCAATGCGGTCGCTCCCGGTTTCATCGAGACCGCCATGACTTCCGGACTGGGCGATGAGTTCAAGCAGAATGCGGTGAAGATGATCCCGCTGGGGCGTGTGGGCACCCCCGAGGAGGTCGCGGGCGCAGTGGCCTTTCTGGCATCGGAAGAAGCTTCGTATATCACCGGGCACGTGCTGAACGTGAACGGCGGCATGCTGATGGGTTAGAAACGCTCCTCTCTCTGTCATCACGACCGGAGCGCAGCGAGCGGAGTGGACAGCCTGCCCTGAGCGAACTCCGATTGCACACGAGGGGGAGTCGAACGGGGACCCGCTTTGGGTTCGCTCGCCGCATAGGAAGTTCAAGGAATGAAGGCGTGACCAATCCCAGACTCACCCTGAAGCAGGCGGAATCGCCTGCCCAGATTGCTCAGGCTCGTGAGCTTTTTCTCGAGTATGCTGAATCCCTCGGCTTCAGCCTGTGCTTTCAGAGTTTCGACCGGGAACTTGCGGGCCTTCCGGGAGATTACGTCCCTCCGGATGGCCGCTTGCTGCTGGCTGAATACCGAAGCGAACTGGCGGGTTGCGTCGCGCTGCACAAACTGGAATCGGGAATTTGCGAGATGAAGCGCCTTTATCTTCGCCCGCAGCTTCGTGGCCGCGGCGTGGGACGAGCACTGGCGGAAAGCGTGATCGCGGAGGCCCGGACCATCGGATACCGTAAAATGCGGCTCGATACCGTTGCGCCCGTGATGCCCAACGCCGTGGCCATGTACCGCCGGCTGGGATTCGTGGAGATTGAACCTTATCGCCCCAATCCGATTGAGGGGGCGTTGTATATGGAGTTGGCTCTTTAAAGGCGAGGGCGGGATGCCCTCGCGATAGCCGGCGGGACGCCGGCGCTGCGAGGAACCTCAACATGAAATTGGTCTGCTTATTTCTCTCTCTCGTATTTTCGATCTCGAGCTTGGCGGCGACCAGCAAGAACGTAACCTACAAGAGCGGCGATGACACCGTGCAGGGCATCGTGTACACGCCGGACGGAAAAGGCCCGTTCCCGGCGCTGGTGGTCATTCACGAGTGGTGGGGGCTGAATGACTGGGTCAAGGAGCAGGCCTCGCGGCTGGCCGATGAAGGTTATGTGACGCTGGCCGTCGATCTCTACCGCGGAAAAGTGGCGACCACGCCCGACGAGGCCCATGAAATCATGCGCGGCGTTCCGGAGGACCGGGCGGCGCGTGACCTGCATGCGGGGTTTGAATTTTTTAAATCGCAACCGAACGTGAAGCCAGACCGGATCGGCTCCATCGGCTGGTGCATGGGCGGCGGATACTCGCTGGACGTGGCCTTGCAGGAGCCCACATTGGCCGCCGCCGTCATCAACTACGGCCACCTGGCGGCGGATGCGGCCTCGCTCAAGAAGATTAACGCTTCAGTACTGGGCATTTTCGGCGCGCAGGACCGTGGTATCCCGGTGGACGATATAAGGAAGTTTGAGCAGGCGCTGAAACAGCAGGGCAACAAAGTGGAAATTGTGATTTATCCCGATGCCGGGCACGCCTTCGAGAATCCCAACAACAAAAACGGCTACCGCGCCGCCGACGCTGCCGACGCGTGGAAGCACACCACCAGCTTTCTGGCCGCGACGCTGAAAAAGTGATCGGGATCAGTCAAAAAATTGTAGGCTGCAGTAACGGGTTACCATTCCGCGGTAACGGCGACTGTTCCTTGGCGGAATTCGCTGCTTACTCCATCACCGATTGTGGTGCAACGAAATTCCTCTTGCCAGAAGGTACTACTCTGGTTACTATGCACCTCATCCTTGGGGGTCTGCTTTGGTTGCTTTCTCTATGAACATCGGCGAAACCATCCGAAACTACCGGCTGCAGAAAGGCATGTCCCAGGGCGACATCGAAAAGCGCACCGGCCTGCTGCGCTGCTACCTGTCACGGGTGGAGAACGGCCATACCATTCCGTCGCTGGATACGCTGGCCAAGATTGCCGGCGCCATGGAGATCGCGCTGTCGCAGTTCTTCTCCGAGTCCGGACACACCAATGGCTCCAGGAACCTTCCGCAACTCTCCGACGACGAAGTCCGCTTCCTGAGCCAGATTCGCCGCTACGCCGTGAGCCTCAACGACAGCGACCGCAAGCTGGTGCTGGCCATGGTCAAGAAGATGGCGGCGAAGTAGAGCTCTCAGCTCTCAGCTGTCAGTTAAAGCCTCTTGGACGTCTGACCTCTCGCCCCCACGGCAATCATCTGTTTCGGTGCCTTGTACCAAGCCTCAGCACAAAGCAGGTCCCTCGACTTCGCTCGGGATGACACCGTAGGGGCGGGGGTACGAGCAGGCCAGGGGGTTTTGCTGAGGGATGACGGCGGAGAGCTGACAGCTGAAAGCTGAAAGCTGAAAGCTGAAAGCTGATAGCCGCCTTTGGGTACTTTTGTTCCATCCCTCTTGTGGCCAACGGGAATCTCGTTTCGGAGTCGGCTAACCCCTAGACTGTCTGTGGAGAATCCCGGGTGACCATCGACGAAGAACTGACTGTGCTCGATACGCAGCTGCGCCGGCTGAAGATTGAGTACGAGATTTATTTCAGCAATCCGGCCAAGCGCCCCCCCACGGAGGTGGAGTGGAAGGTGCTCTCGCTGCTGCGCAAATTCAGCGACGGCGGGCGTATGAGCTTTTCGCAACGCTTCCGCTACAACGAACTGGCGCAACGCTACGCCATTTACAGTGATCTGTGGCGCAAGAAGAACCGCATTCGTGAAGAAGGCTACCGCCGTCCCCAGGACGCGCTGCTCTCGGTCCAGGGTGTGCGGGTGGAGGAGCATGAGCC
>DATGYF010000142.1:0-1632 GCA_035298145.1 Terriglobales bacterium
GTGCTCCAGGGCGCGCACGTCAGCCAGCGGATCGGCATTAACTGCAACGATGTCGGCAAACTTACCAGCCTCAATGGTGCCCACATCCTTGGCCCGTCCAATCAGGTCGGCGGCGCTTGATGTGGCCGCCCGGATCGCCTGCGCCGGCGTCATACCATACTTCACCATGTAGAAGAACTGCTTCGCATTGTCGCCGTGAGGATAGACGCCCGCGTCGGTGCCGAACGCCATCTTCACCCCCGCCTGAACCGCCTTGCGGAAATTTTCCCGCTGCAAGCGCCCCACCATTCTCTCCTTGTCCAGATTTTCGGTCGGCAATCCCCATTTGGGCGCTTCGTTGAGGATGTAGTCGTCGTTGTAGATATCCATGACCAGGTAAGTGCCGTGCTCCTTGGCCAAGCGGATGCCCTCGTCATCGATCAGGCTGGCGTGTTCGATAGAATCGATGCCCGCCCGGATAGCATTCTTGATGCCTTCGGTACCGTGAGCATGGGCAGCGATTTTTCGGCCACCCATGTGTGCCGTGTCAGCGGCGGCTGTGAGTTCCTCGAAGTTAAACTGCGCTGCACCCGGACTGTCTCCGCGCGAGAGCACTCCGCCGGTGGCCAGTATCTTGATCACATCAACTCCGTACTTTTCCTGGGCGCGAATGACGTGGCGGACCTGGTCCGCGCTGTCAGCGATCTGGAAGTCGCGTTCCTCAGGAAACATCATGACCCGGGTCTGGGGCGAGAAGTTGTTCAAGTCGCCGTGCCCCCCGGTAATGGAAATGCCGGGACCGCTGGCCACTACGCGCGGGCCCACCAGATAACCTTCGTTGATCGAGTTGCGCAAATCCACCGCCAGAAACGGATCAGAGCCCACATCGCGCACCGAGGTGAAGCCGGCTTCCAGCGTCTTGCGAGCATTCAGGACGGCGGCGAAGGCATGGTCTAAGGGCGAGTCCTTGAAATTGTAGATTTCGTTGTACCGGTCGGCGCGAGAACCCAGGTGGGTGTGGCAATCGATCAAGCCAGGAAGCACCGTCGCCTGCGAGAGGTCGATCACTTTGGCGCCCGGAGGAATCTTGATGTCGGCAGCCGAGGCCACGCTCTTGATGCGCTCGTTTTCAACCACGATGACCATGTTTTCACGAACTCTGTCGCTGGTGGCATCGAAAAGCCTCCCCGCGAGGATATAGCTGACTTTGGGTGCAGACTTGTCATCCGGATTCGCCGGGGCCTGCGCAAAAGCAATGGAACAAAGCGTCAAGCAAAGCAGTGCAGTGAGAAGTGTGTTTCTCAATTTATCGTGGTTCAAGGGCCGCTCCTGGTTCGGAAGTGAACGGATTCAGAATAGGACAGAGAAGTTTCAAGGTTGCGCTCAGGACTGTCAAGCGCATGGCGGATTAGCCGAGAGGGATCATCGCTGTGCCCGCAAGGAGAGCTTCGAAGGGGTGAGAGAAATCTCGCCGGGCGTTGCCCGGCCTGACCGGGTCGAAGACCCGGTCCCACACGAATCTTCCGCATTTTGACACTGCAGCGCGGCCCGCCGGATAATCCACAGTGTGCCTGATTCCACTGACGAGCTGAACTCTACTCGCTCCGCCGTTTTTCGGCGCTCTTTCCGCAAGTCCTTCCCTTCCGCCGTTAG
>DATGYF010000143.1:0-4952 GCA_035298145.1 Terriglobales bacterium
AGACGCATCGCAGAGTGGCTTCGACGATTCGTTTATCTACGGCGAAATCGCCCAGCCCCCGGCACAGCGCAAAATTCCGATGATGCAGATGATGCGCCAGGAAGCGTTGGCGGCATTTCACGCCTGGCAGCAAAAGCCCGACAAGACCCCTTACTAGACCAGAAACCTCGAGGAAAGCGATTGATCGAACGCTATTTCAGGCTGGCCGAGAACCAGACCACGGTGAAGCAGGAGATGCTGGGCGGCCTCACCACTTTTCTCACCATGGCGTACATCGTCGTGGTGAATCCACAGATCCTGGCGCAGGCGGGAATGCCAGTCGAGGGCGTAGTGTTTGCGACCTGCCTTTCCGCCGCGGTGGCGACCCTGGTGATGGGGCTTTACGCCAACTATCCCATTGCGCTGGCGCCGGGCATGTCGCTCAATGCCTACTTTACTTATTCCGTTTGTTTGAACATGCACGTTCCCTGGCGCACGGCGCTGGGCGTGGTTTTCCTTTCCGGCGTTCTTTTCCTGGTGCTCACGGTCACGCGGGTGCGCGAGCAGATCGTCAACGGCATGCCCGACTGTCTGAAGCATTCCACCGCCACCGGTATCGGTTTCTTTATTGCGTTCGTGGGGCTGCGCAATGCCAAGCTGGTGGTGGCCAATGCGGCCACGTTCGTGGGTCTGGGAAGTTTTGCCGACAAAGAAGTGCAGACCGCGTGCTTCGGAATTGTGCTGACCCTGTTCCTGATGGCGCGCAAGGTCAATGGCGCAATCCTGATCGGGATTGTCGGCACCACTCTGCTCGGCATGCTGCGCGGCATCACGCAGGGGCCCGCCGCGATCTTTTCAATGCCCCACCCTTCATCCACTTTTCTGCAGCTGGATCTGCGGGGTGCCGTCCATCTGGGGCTTCTCGAAATTCTGTTTGCGTTTCTGTTCGTGGACCTGTTCGACAATGTCGGCACCCTGGTCGGGGTATGCGAGCAGGGAGGCTTTATCAAGGACGGAAAAATTCCCCGCGTAGGGCGCGCCCTGGTGGCGGATGCGACGGGAACCATTTTTGGAGCGGTCGCGGGCACCTCCACGGTGACGAGTTATATCGAGAGCGTTGCCGGAATCGCCGCCGGCGCCCGCACCGGGCTCAGCAACATCGTGGTCGCTGCGCTTTTTCTGGGAGCCATGTTCTGTTCTCCCCTGGCCGCCGCGATTCCGGGCTACGCCACCGCTCCCGCGCTCATCCTGGTGGGAGCTCTGATGACGCAATCCATTGCCCACATCGCCTGGGCAGACTTCAGTGAAGCCGTGCCCGCATTCATCACCATGCTGGCCACGCCTCTCACCTTCAGCATCGCGACCGGCCTCAGCCTGGGACTGATTTCCTACACCGTGGTAAAAATCGCAGCCGGAAAAGTTCGCGAGATCAACCTGCTGATCTGGATCCTTACCGCGCTGTTCATTCTGCGATACATCTACCTGGCCGCGGCATGACCGCAGGCGCAAATGCCCGTGTGGGGCCGGGTCTCTGACCCGGCCAGGGCGAGCACAGCTCGCCAGCCTTGTTTATTGTGAGTTGCTTACTGGACTGGCGCGGGTACGGATCGTAGTCTCGGGGATCAACATTGGCCAAGGGGCCGAGGATGATCCGCTGCGCGCCTCCACCCGCCGGATGACCTCTCGGGTCCTCGACAATCCGGGGCGCCCTTGCCGAGCTGCGCTCGGCCGCACAGCCGGGGGCGGCTGTCCCCACGTGGACTGTGGTGGTTTCTGCCCACTGTGCTAGGCTCGACTCATGGCAGAAACGGCCATCCAGCATAAGGCGTTCCTTAGCGGCAGGGTTGCGCACTTCACCGAATCCGTCATCCGCGAGATGACGCGCCAGGCCATGCTGTATGGCGCGGTCAACCTGTCGCAGGGCTTTCCCGATTTTCCCGCTCCGACCGAGATCAAACGCGCAGCCCAGGAAGCCATTGCGGCCGACGTCAATCAGTACGCCATCACCTGGGGAGCCAAAAACCTGCGCAACGCGATTGCCCGTCAGATGCAGTTGTGGCAGGGCATCGCGGTCGATCCGGAGCGTGAAATCACGGTTTGCTGCGGCTCCACCGAAACCATGATCTCGACTTTGCTGGCTGTTTGCAATGCCGGCGACGAGGTGGTGATCTTCGAACCGTTTTACGAGAATTACGGGCCGGACGCGATTCTTTCCGGCGCCAAGCCGCGGTTTGTAAAACTGCGTCCGCCGGACTCGCCGGATGGTGAATGGACCTTCGATGAACGCGAACTCCGCGCGGCGTTTCACAGTCACACCAAGGCCATCATCGTTAACACGCCCAACAATCCGACCGGCAAGGTGTTTACCCGCAGCGAACTCGAACTGATCCGCGATCTGTGTGTGGAGTTCAACGTTCTGGCCATTACGGACGAAATCTACGAACACATTCTTTATGACGGCACCCGACACATATCAATGGCGGCGCTAGAAGGGATGCGTGATCGCACCATCACCATCAACGGCTTATCGAAAACCTACAGCGTGACCGGATGGCGCGTCGGCTGGGCCGTGGCCCCGTCCGCAATCACGGATGCCATTCGCAAAGTGCACGACTTTCTGACCGTGGGCGCTCCGGCCCCGTTGCAGGAGGCTGGCGCGGCGGCGCTTTGCTTGCCTGCAACCTATTATCAGGAATTGGCTGAGGGTTATCGCAAGCGCCGCGATCGGCTGCTCCCGGTGCTCACTGAGGCTGGTTTCCGCTGCTTTCTCCCGCGCGGCGCTTACTACGTCATGACTGACATCAGCTCATTCAGGTTCGCGAATGATCTCGAGTTTGTGAAATATCTGGTGAAAGACATTGGGGTGGCCTCGGTTCCGGGATCGAGTTTCTACAACGACGCCCGGGATGGGGCGCAGCAGGTGCGCTTTGCCTTCTGTAAGAAAGATGCCACGCTCGATGCCGCTGGAGAGCGCCTGAAGAGGTTGCGGACCCGGAAATAGCGAGGGCGAGACGCCCTCGCGACAGCCGGCGGGACGCCGGCGCTACCAATAGCCTGCGACCAACCACCAAGCCTCCTTAAGCATCTGATCGGTTTCACAGGGTTCTGGGTTATACTGCGCTCAAGTTCCCAATTTCTCTGAGGAAGTGGTGGCACCATGTCTGTGAGGATGGCGGAAGGGGTATCGGCGCAGGTTCCGGCTGACGATTTTCAGGCGCTCGAAGAGAAAGTTTATCGCACCATTGAGCTGTACAAGTCGGCCCGGGAGGCCCGGGCGGCAGCGGAGCGGGACGCGCACCGTCTGCGCCAGCAATTGGAGGAGCGCGAAGAAGAGTTGGACGGTTTGCGTCGCGAGATGGTACGGCTGCGCAAGGAACGCGAAGAGATCCGCGGCCGGGTGGAGAAGATGCTGGGTCAGATCGAATCCATTTCCGAGGAGCAGGCGGTCAGCTGATCGGGCAGACCTCCTGAGGAGAAACCAGTATGGCAACGGCCACTAAACACACCACGATCAAGGACCCGAGCAATAACGCCGTCCGGGTCGAGATTTTTGACCAGCCCTACAATCTCCGCGGCTCGGACGCGGAATATATTCTCAAACTGGCTGAGTACGTGGATGGCAAGATGCGCGCGGTGTCGGAACAAACCCACACTGTGGACACGGCGCGCCTGGCCGTGCTGGCCGCGCTCAACATCGCCGACGAATATCACCTGGTCAAACGCAACCAGGACGTGGGATCAAGCGACTACCTGCGCCGCGCCCAGCACCTCTCGAGCGCGCTCGATGAAGTCCTGGAAGACAAGCGCCGAGCCGGATAAGCTATCAGCTGTCAGCTCTCAGCTATCAGTTTCCCCTCAAGTCTGCCTGTCCTGTTCAGCATAAACCCAGATATTGTGCACAGAAGGCTAAGCCCTTATTGCTTTTATCGCTGAGAGCTGATCGCTGAGAGCTGAAAGCTGAAAGCTACTGCGGAGCTTCGCTCCGCCGGACAGCCGGGGCCGGCTGTCCCCACGTGGTCCCTTACTAAAGTTGCTGGCAAGCGGATTGCCAACTTTTTACTCCCTCCCTATTGCCAATGCCGGATGTTTACCCTAGCATCCTGACTGAAAGCCGACCTGCCGGGTTGGTGATGACGGGTCACCGATTTTTGAACCAATGCTGAATGAACGGGAGCTCGACTCGAACTAGGATCCGGTGTGCAACGCTCCGCCATGCGGAGATGCCTAAAGGGTCTCGGCGGGCGCCCAACGTCTACCGACGGGTTCATTCTCGGCCCCGTCACACGGCACAGTGGGTCGGCTTCTCATTTCTTCCCTCCACCCTCCCTGCCTGCTCCTGCTAAAATTGATCGCTATAGACGTGAGCTGTAACAAAATCTCCGGGCAGCGCATCTAGATCAATAGTGTTTCCTCAACTTTTTCATATCGGCAAGTTCTTCCTTCCCACCTACGGATTGTTGGTTTCCACGGGAGTCCTGGTCGGCCTCTGGATCAGCGTCCGCAACTCCGGCAAGCAGGGAATCAATCAGGACGACGCATGGAACCTGGGCGTTCTGGTCGTCCTGTGCGGCATTATCGGCGCCAAGATCCTGTATATCGTCAACGACTGGGGATATTACTCGACCCATCCGGGCGACATCTTCAGCTGGTCCACGCTGCAGGCCGGCGGGGTTTTCTCGGGAGGGCTGATCGGCGCGTCGGTGGCGGCCGCGTGGTACATGCGCCAGCACCGCATGCCCGCACTGGCGACCTGGGACGCCTTCGCTCCCGGCCTGGCCCTGGGACACGCCATCGGGCGCGTGGGGTGTTTCGCTGCCGGCTGTTGCTATGGTAAACCTACCCATCACTTCTGGGGCGTGACTTTTACCAACCCCATCGCCAATTTGAATTCCTACACTCCGCTGGGAATACCGCTGGAACCGACGCAGCTTTTCGAAGCGGCGGTCGAACTGGCCAATTTTTTCATTCTGATG
>DATGYF010000144.1:0-2778 GCA_035298145.1 Terriglobales bacterium
GCTTGCGGTAGAGCCCGGTTTTAGAAGTTGTTGGCACCGGGACGATTATCCCATTCAGCGCGCTGGAAGCCAAAGGGGCCAGCCACAGATTTCCGCCGCTAGCCGTGGAAAAAATACGTTGTGGGCGAAGTCAGGAAAGCCCAGTTTGCGGAGACGAAGAACTCAGATAGACGCAAACGGCAAACCTCAGGCGCTAAACCGCGACACGTTGCCAATCGAGTAGTGGCACGACCAAGGTCGTGCCCTTCCCAAGACCGTTTCGCAAAACATGAGTCGCGGTCTGAAGTCCCAGACCTGAAGTCCAGGCCCGAAGCCCGACGTCTGAGGTCCGACGCCTAACGTCCGAAGTCCGACGTCCGCCCTACGGCACCACGATCCGGCTTGCAGCCTCTTCCGGGGCGGCGATTCCAGAGGGCTTCTCGGGAAACTGGGCCAGCAGGAAGTCGGCAAAGGCTCGCGACTTGGGCCTTCCCGAAGTTCGGGCGTAGGCCATTCGCACCATGAACACCAAGGCGCGCAGCACTTCAGATTCGCGCAGTTGAACGTATCCCACGTGCTTCTGCTCGGCCTCGCGATACTCCTTGATCATGTTCTGGACTTCCCCCGCCACGGCCTGCTGCGCCGGGCTGGCGATGGGATTCTCGTAGTGCAATCCGGAGTTGACCAGGGTTTCCCATGTCCTTGCCAACGCGGTGAGGGCCGCGATCAGGTCGGCGTCCTTCAGCCCGCGGTCGGCGCGAACGCTTTTGGAAAGGGCGAAGGTCAGCCCCATGATCAGGTGCTCGTGCTGATATAGAAACTGGTCTTCGACTTCCACCTGCACGAAGAGGTCGGCGGGATTGAGGTCTGCCAGGCGGCGCGGTTTCTCATGCTCGCGAGCCTGCTGCAGATATACGCAGTCGCTGGGACAGTCGAGCGTCACCTCGCGCTGCTCGCCACAGCATTGGGGACAAATGCGCCCATGGATGGCGGGGCAGAAACGCTTCTCCTTGCGTTTTTCGCAGATTGCACAACTCACAGGAAGGGTTCTCCGAAAACCATTATGACATCAGGCCGCGGTTGCATGGCCGAAAGAACCACATGGGGACAGCCGCCCTCGGCTGTCCGGCGGAGCGAAGCTCCGCTATTCCTTTATTCCTTCATGCGACAATTGTCGAGCTGCGCTCGACCGGACAGCCGGGGGCGGCTGTCCCCGCGTGGTTTTCGCGTCGCCGTTTCATCGGTCAATGGGCCATTTTGGGACACTCGCATGCGCGGGAAGGTGATTTTTTGTGGCCTTTCCCGTGTGCCCTGTGAAGAAATCCGCATAAAATGCGGCTGAAACGATACTTTTCCACAGAACGCTGGTATAAGATAGCGCTCACCGCAGGAAAATTTTAGGGAATTCAGAGGAGGTTTCATGGCTTCAGGCATGACCAAGACACAACTCGTCCGCCATCTGGCCGAGAAGATCGAAGTGAACAACAAGACCGCAGCAGCGTTTCTTGAGAACCTCACCGACACAGCTGTTAAAGAGACCAAGAAGAACGGCATCTTCGTGATCCCTGGACTGGGCCGGCTGGTAAAGGCGCATCGCAAGGCCCGCATGGGACGCAATCCTCAGACTGGTGAACCCATCCAGATCAAAGCCAAGACCGTAGTGAAGTTCCGCGTCGCCAAGGCTACCAAGGACGCGATCGCCCCCAAGAAGTAGTTCTGGTTTTTTGGTTTGTGCGAAGGCCGGCTGAAAAGCCGGCCTTTGGTGTTGTCTGGCCTGTGTGTGGGGCGGGCGCCCGCGCCCGCCGCTTTTGACTTTGATCTTGACTCCTCGAGGTAAAGAAGACAGCCTGCCGCAAGATTTCCCAAAGTCAACATCAACTTCAAAGGCGGCGGGCGAGGGCGCCCGCCCCACACGCTTTCACTTCCCGTACTCGTTCTTCACCACTTCTCCGCCCTTCATCACGAACTTTACGTGTTCGAGCGTGGTCACGCCCTGCAACGGATCGCCATCGACGGCGATGATGTCTGCCCACTTGCCGGGCTCCAGCGCGCCGATTTTGTCGGACCAGCCCAGCAGGTCGGCGGCATTGATCGTGGCCGCCTGAATGGATTGCAGCGGGCTCATGCCCAGCTTCACCATGACAGCAAACTCATGCGCATTCAGGCCGTGAGGATAGACGGCCGCGTCAGTGCCGAACGCCACCTTTACTCCGCTGGCAAAGGCATGCGCCACGTTCTTGCGGGCCGCTGCCATCACGGTCCTGCCCTTGGCAATCATTTCCGGGGGGACGTGCACCTGCTCCGCGTGCTCCAGGAACCAGTCCGCGAGATAGAGCGTTGGCACCAGATAGGTACCGTCTTTCTTCATCTCAGCGATGGCGGCGTCGTCAATGTAGGAGCCGTGTTCGATGGAATCCACGCCCGCCTGCGAAGCCCAGAGAATGCCCTGGGCGCCGTGAGCGTGGGCGGTGACTTTGCGTCCCAGGCGATGCGCGTCGGCCACGATGGCCTTCATCTCTTCGAGAGTGTATTGCGAAGCCTGGGGATTATCGCCATGCGACAGTACCCCTCCGGTGGCGCAAATCTTGATCAGGTCGGCCCCGTATTTGATGGTCTCGCGCACCTTGTGTTGCACGCCTTCGACACCATCGGCCACGCCTTCCGCGGAATAGTGGAAGTCGAAGGGCAGAAAGTTCTCATCGCAGTGTCCACCGGTGATGCCAAGCGGAGGCCCGCTGACCAGCATGCGCGGACCGGGAACATCGCCGGCGTCAATGGCGTCCCGCAAGGCAACGTCGC
>DATGYF010000145.1:0-9163 GCA_035298145.1 Terriglobales bacterium
AGGCCTCGTCGGTCCAGGCCGAGCCAGGCTGGGCTGGACTTTGGCGGTTGCTTTACTCATCGCGGCCACGACCGGAGTTCTGTACCACCGCTATCGTCGCCCGAAAGCCCTCACGGAACGCGACACCATCGTTCTAGCCGATTTCGCCAACGCCACCCGCGATCCCGTCTTCGATGACACCCTCAAGCAGACCCTCAGCGTCGCGCTGCGCCAGTCCCCTTTCCTGAATGTAGTTTCGGGAGGCAAGGTGGGCGCAACCCTTAAATTGATGACTCGACCCGAGGACACTCCACTCACTCCAGAAGTCGCCCGCGAAGTCTGCCAGCGCGCCGGAAGCCAGGCTTATATCGCGGGAGATATCGCTCCCCTGGGAAATCAATACGTGATTGGCCTGAACGCTGTAAATTGCCATAGCGGAGACACATTGGCGCAAGAACAAGCCACCGCCCCCAGCAAAGAGAGAGTGCTAGACACGCTGGGCGATGCCGCCGCCAGGTTGCGCGGCGAGTTGGGCGAATCGCTGGCCACGGTCAAAAAATTCGATGTGCCGTTGAGCCAGGCCACCACCTCGTCGCTGGAAGCCCTGAAGGCGTTCAGTCTCGGGGTCCGCGCGGGCATGCAGAAGAGCACGACCCAATCCATCGCTTACTACCAGCGCGCCGTTGAACTGGATCCCAATTTCGCCGCGGCCTATCGCGGCCTGGCCAACAACTATGCCAGTCTGGCTGAACTCGGACGGGCGAGCGAATACCAGGGCAAGGCCTTTGAGAATCGCGCCCATTCGAGCGAACGCGAAAAGCTCGCGATTGCCGCCGACTACTACCGTTTCGTGACCGGGGAACTCGACAAGTCTGCGCAGACTTATCAGGAGTGGATTGAAAATTATCCTCGCGACGACGCCGCCTACAGCGCCCTCGGCATCACGTATGCCTCGCTGGGTCAGTACGATAAAGCGGAAGAGGCGCATCGCCAGAACCTGCGCCTTGCCCCCGAAGTAGGCGCTCCCTATATGAACCTGGGAAATTGTTTGCTGGCACTGCAGCGCTTTGACGAGGCCCGCCAGATCGCGAAGACCGCTCTCGCCCGGAACTTCGACGACTACATTCTGCGGAACGAGCTCTACGCGGTCGCCTTTATTGGTGGAGATGCGCAGGGGATGGCCGAACAGGCCGCATGGTTTCAAAACCAGCCGGACTCAGAGCATTTCGGCCTGGCGCTGGAGTCTGACACGCAGGCGTATTCCGGCCATCTGGGCAAAGCGCGGGACCTCACCCGGCAGGCCATTGCATCGGCGGTGCGCACCGACAGCAAAGAGAATGCCGCCATCTGGCAGGACAATCAGGCGCTGCGCGAAGCTGCCTTCGGCAACCCGGCCGAGGCTCGCAGGAACGCTGAAGCCGCACTCAAGCTGGAGCCGGACAGCCAAAGCGTGCAGCTCGAGGCCGCCCTCGGGTTCGCCATGGCCGGAGAAAATGCGCGGGCAGAATCCCTGGCTCGCGATCTCGACCATCACTTTCCGCTCGATACCCAGGTGCAATCGCTCTGGCTGCCGGCGATACGGGCGCAACTGGAGCTCAACCGGAAGAATCCGGCTGCCGCCCTCAACCGCCTCGAGGCCTCCTCCCGCATCGACCTGGGTCAAATCCAGTTCATCAACAATATTTCCTGCATGTATCCGGTGTACATCCGCGGCCAGGTGTATCTGGCGGCAGGCAAGGGAAACGAGGCAGCCGCCGAATTTCAAAAGATTCTCGACCACAGCGGGATTGTCTGGAACTGCTGGACCGGCGCGCTGGCCCGCGTGGGGCTTGCCCGCGCCTATGCACTGGCTGGAGAGACTGCCAAGGCCAGAGCCGCATATCAGGACTTCTTAATTCTCTGGAAAGACGCGGACGCTGACCTTCCGGTACTAAAGCAGGCCATAACCGCGTTTGCACAGCTGCCAACTCCCTGACGCTGTCATCCCATGCAAGTTCACATGCCTGTTGCACTATAGTGTCTAACCAGCGCTCCGGCTGACCTTGTGCACCAGCTGCTCTGGAAAGGGACAACTTATAAATGCAGGTCGAATACTCATCTGAAGGCTCGAGGCCCAGCAACGCCCGGGTTGATACTTCCCCGGCCCGGCGCCCGGCGCGGACGACGCTCGAGGGGCGGCGGGTCACGCTGGCGCCGCTTGATCCTCGCACCCACGGTGACTCGCTCTATGAAGGGACACGCGGGGAGAGCGGCGAACGGCTCTGGCAATATCTGTTCGAGGGACCATTTCCCGATCGCGCGGCTTTCGACAGCCATCTGCAGCGGATAGCAGCTTCTGAAGATCCGTTATTCTTCGCGATCGTAGATTCAGCCTCCGGAAACGCCCTGGGATACGCTGCCTACATGCGCATTGAGCCCGTCCATCGCGTGATCGAAGTGGGCAGCATCCTCTATACTCCGCGACTGCAACAGACCGCACTCGCTACCGAGGCCATGTATCTCATGGCATGCCATGTCTTCGAGGACCTGGGATACCGCCGCTACGAATGGAAGTGCAATGCCCTCAATGCGCCTTCGCGGCGGGCCGCGGTGCGCTTCGGTTTCAGGTTTGAAGGAATTTTCCGTCAGCACATGATCGTCAAAGGGCGAAATCGGGATACCGCGTGGTTCTCCATGCTGGATTCCGAATGGCCAGAGCGCAAGGCCAATTTCGAGCGCTGGCTCGATCCGGCCAACTTTGCCGAAGATGGCCGGCAGAAAGTGGCTCTGTCCCGGCTCAACCAGGCCCTGAGCGGGGGTGAGGCCCGGCAATCGTGTTGATTGTGTATGGGCCCAGTTCCAGTTTTACGACGGCTGCCACCTGCCATTCCGGTTTTCCGACGAACAGCGGATTTTAATCGGCAACTGACTCATTGCGTGGGACAATCTGACTGAGACAGCAGGGCGACACCGGCGAGGGGGCTGGGCAATGGGTTCAGTTGGAGCAAGCGCTTCGATGGGTCGAGTGCTCCTGGTCTGCGACGATTCCATTGCCATTCAGCACCTTTCTGAGGGCATGCAGCAACTGGCAATTGCGACCGAAGTTTGCGTTGAGGTCAGCACGGCCCTGCGCTCGTTGAACCGCAAAAAATTCGAGGCGGTCGTTATTGACCTCGGGTTGACTGAGGCAGATCAAGTGCTCGGTCAGGTGCGTCTATCCCCGTCCAATCGCACGGCTGTGACCTTTGCCATTACGGACGCGGGTAAACCGGCGAAGCCTGAGATCCAACCGAATTTCACGATTGAAAGACCCCTCTCTGCCGATTCCGTGGGGCGAATCCTGAAAGCAGCGTTCGGATTGATCGTGCGCGAGCGGCGCCGTTCCTTTCGTTGTCCCACGGAGATTTCGGCAACCCTCGTGACCAAAGCCGAAGAAGTCAATTGCCGCCTGGTTAATATCAGCGAGGGCGGCCTGGCCATCACGGGATCGCCCGACCTGAAGCCTGGGACACAGGTTCGCGTGCTCTTCCGGCTGCCCGGCCAGTCGCTTCATTTCCAGATTGAGGCCGAAATCTGCTGGCGCGACGAAATCGGACGCGCCGGGCTGCGTTCGTTGCTGATTCCATCCGATCAGCGCCCCGTGCTGCAGCGCTGGCTTGCCGCCAGACTGGAAGAGGACTTGCCGGAATCGGTGGCCCAGCAGTTCCGCAAGTAACCCCTTCGCGGCCGGACCTCGCACCTGCGCGGGCTTGTGAAAGCCAGCCTGTTTCAGGGTTTTCACCCGGTTTTGTCCGGCCCGTGTGGCAGAAGGCAGCTCGTCGTACGACGTCGCGACCATGATGCGTTCCGCCATTACCGTGGACCTCTGACCTTCGGTACAGGTAACGGATCGCGCAGTTACGTGTCCCCCTGCGGTCACCTGCCGGGTAGTTCGTAACTTGTGGCTTCGATCCAGCCCCACTAGTCTGTTTACTATGTGGCCACACTCTCTGCTGTTCTCCTCCGATGAGGAGGCCTCACGCGCCCTGAGTCTCGCTTTCACGGATCTTGAATTCGAAGTCGAAACTTGCCCGGAAATCTTCAGCGCGGTGGAAAAGATCACCCGCCGCAGTTTCGATGTAGTGGTCTCGGACTGGAATGAAGGACTGGAGGCGGTTTTCCTGCTGAAGACAGTGCGTGAACTGAAGGCCAACCATTCAGCCTTTACCATAGCGATCGCCAATACCGAGGCCGCTGTAGCCGCACTGGCAGCGGGCGCCGATCTGGTACTGAGCCGGCCGCTCCTTCCCGATAAAGTTAAGTATGCGTTGCTGACTTGTGATCCATTTCTTGTCCAAATGAGGTCCTGGCTGCCCCGGACGGAGCCATCCTCTGGGCAGGATATGACCGCGAATGGGGCGCAGGCTCAACCGTTTGGGGTCATGGAGGACAAATTTCCGGAGAGCTTAGAGCATGAGTTCGAAGAGAGCACGGCTGCCAACGGCGGGGCTCCGCATCCCTTGCCGCGTCTTCGTGCCTGGCCCTCCCCACCTCCCCCACGGCGTACGGAGTGTGAGTCACCGGTTGTCGCTGCCGAGTCAATCTTTGATGACGATCTGCTGTATCGATCGCGGGCGCAAACCTTATTTAACGCGCCGCAGCCGAGCTTTTCATCCTCGGCAAACCTTCAGCCCAAGGTTCGAAGCCGTGTGCTGCCGGGTTTGGCCATAGCGATCGCCTTTCTTTCCGTGGGCTACGTTTTCAGCGAACCGCTTCGGGGACAGGGCACAAAGACCTCGGTGGCCAGAATATGCGGACGCATGCTGGAACAGACACAGGCCTGGTTGTACCGGCCCAGCACCAGCGACGCTCCGGCGCCCCCGATCCAGATGGCCGAGAACGGCGACGATCAGGAAACCGCGCATCCCGGCCGGGCGGCAGGGCGCATTCACGTCACTCCGGTCAGGGACCCGTTTCAGAACCCAGCCACCAAACCTGCGGCAGCACCGCCACCCATTCAGGTTGAAGGCCGACCGGCAAATCAGCAGCCGACCTCGACCACCAACGCCGTCCGCATTCCGGACAGCTTGAGTAACCCGGTGCAGAGCGCGAGTTTGCGCAGCGTGGCCCGGATTGCGCCGTCGCTTCTGGCCGCCCTTGAGCCCGTGTCTCTGTCCGAGGAGATCTCTCGCCGGTTGCTGCTGCAGAAGGTTCTGCCCAGCTATCCCGAACAGGCAGTCAAGGCTCGCTTGCAGGGTCCGGTCGTGCTGCAGGCATGGATTGGACGGGATGGCACCATTCAGGACCTGAAGCTGGTGCGCGGGTCTTTCCTCCTTGGCCAGGCCGCGTATCGGGCGGTGAAGCAGTGGCGCTATCAACCCTACCTGGTGAACGGCCGCGCCGTCGAGGCTGAAACCTTCGTCACAGTTGATTTCAGATTGCCCTAGCGGCAGAAAACCCCGCAATCCGCCACAGCTGGTCGCCGATCGTCCTGGATCTAGATCTTGTTCTGATCCGTGTGAATCCGCGCAAATCGGTGGCCGCTTTTCGGGGTACCCTCCTGATCAACCCGTTCACAACTTTTTACGTATTTTTACCCCCGATTGACACTGGTCAGTCCCCCCTTGACTATGTTTGATTGCGCAGCGGGGCACTCAGCCGGAGCAGGCATTCAGGGAATCAACATGAAACGGCGGAACGAAAAAACCCGATTGCTCCTCACGCTGGAGCTCGCGGTCATATTACCCGCCGCTGCCCTGGTGATCCTCAGCGTCTGGCATGTGAGGCACATTCAACGCGACCGTGCCGTGGAAGCCGCCTTCCAGCGCGAATACAGCCAGGTGCTGGCCATCTCGGAGAAGCAGATCAATCACAAAGCATATGAACTGATGGACGACGTTCGCACCGAGTTCCCCACCCCCAGTGAGTTGTGCGCGCCGACGTTGGACAAAATTCTGGCCGCGCATCCCTACACTGCGCACGTATTCATGTATTCCCCAGAGGGCGGAATGGTGTTTCGTTCCCAATCCAGTCGCTTGAAGAACGAACAGGGATTTCGCGATGAGGCCGACTGGCTGAACAAGATGTATGAGGGCTGGCTGAAGATCGACTTCCACGATTTCTCCGACAAACTGGCACATATGCAGAAGAAGGGAATGCCCTATATCTTCGAGGGGGAATGGGTGCCGCGTGGTGACAAGAAAGTCTATCAATCGACCGCGCTGTTTGCCGTAAAAGACGAGAAGACCGGATCGCTCGCCATCGCTGGTGCCGCTCTTGACGCCGACTACCTCAAAGACCAGTTCTTCCCGCAGACGTTGGATGATGTCATCAACCACAACGTGGCCGACGCCCAAAGCGACAAGAACCACGCAGTCATGATGCTGCACGGCAAGTATGAATCCTCGGCACTGGCTCAATCCACGGGATGGGATGGCGGCGCTCCCGAAGTAGAAAGAAATCTTGAAGGCGCATTCCCGGGATTGACCCTGGCCATCAAGCTGCGGGGAAACACTTTGGCCGCCATCGGCGAGCGCTTCGCGCGCATGAGCTTGCTTACACTGGCCGCTCTCTCCCTGGCCCTGGCCGTCGGCATTGCGCTGACTTATCGCAATGTCACGAAGGAAATGGCGTTGGCGCGGCTGAAATCGGATTTCGTTTCCAACGTTTCACACGAGCTGCGCACGCCGCTTTCGCTGATCCGGCTTTATGCCGAGACCCTGGAGATGGGCCGCCTCACCAGTCCGGAGAAATATCAGGAGTACTACCGCATCATCCGCAAAGAGAGCGAACGCCTGACCGCGCTGATCAACAACATCCTCGATTTCTCGCGCATCGAGGCGGGACGCAAGGAATACGACTTCCGCGAAACCGATATGAGCGAACTGGTGCATAACACGCTCGACTCCTATCGCTACCAGCTGGAGCAGGGCGGGTTCCAGTTTGAAGAGAAGATTGACGAAGTGCCGCCCATGCGCGTGGATCGCGAAGCCATGGCCCGCTCGCTATTGAACCTGGTGAACAATGCGCTTAAGTATTCGCAGGACCGGAAGTATATCGGCGTCAATCTCTATCGCGACAACGGCTCGGTAAAGCTGGAAGTGGTGGACCAGGGCATTGGCATTCCGCACCAGGAGCAGCAGAAGATTTTTGAGAAGTTCTATCGCGTGGGCGACCCGCTGGTGCACAACACGAAAGGCAGTGGCCTGGGTCTTTCGCTGGTGCGCCATATCGTGCAAGCGCACGGGGGCGAAGTCTCGGTGGACAGTGCGCCTGGCCAGGGCAGCAAATTCACCATCGTGTTGCCGGTGAAGCCGGCGCAGTACAACAACGGAACAGCATCAGCCTGAAGAATCACGTGGGGACAGCCGCCCTTGGCTGTCCAGTCGAGCGCAGCTCGACCATAGTGGAAGCAAGGATCTACGAGATGACGAGAATCCTGATTGTCGAAGACGAGCCCAACATGGTGGCGGGCTTGCGCGACAACTTCGAATTCGAAGGCTATGACGTCATCACAGCTCCCGATGGCGTGGCCGGCCTGGAACGCGCCCTGAAAGAAGCTCCCGACCTGGTCATCCTCGACGTCATGATGCCCCGCATGAGCGGCCTCGACGTCTGCAAGCAGCTCAAGGCCAAGCGGCCCTCGGTCCCGATCATCATGCTGACTGCTCGGGGCCAGGAAGTGGACAAGGTAGTCGGCCTGGAGCTGGGGGCGGATGACTATGTCACCAAGCCCTTTTCGATTCGCGAATTACTGGCCCGGGTGAAAGCCGTGCTCCGCCGCGCCAAGGTTGTTCCCAAAGACCAGGAGCGTTATTCCTTTGGCGAAGTCGAAGTGAATATGAAGAGTTGCCAGGTTTCGCGCAGCGGCAAGGCCATGGATTTTTCCTCCAAGGAATTTGAGCTGCTGAAATATTTTCTGTGCCATCCCGGCGAGACTCTGAGCCGCGATCGGCTGCTCGAGGATGTGTGGGGCTACGACCGCTTTCCCACGACCCGCACCGTGGACGCGCACATTGTGCGCTTGCGGCAGAAGGTTGAGCCGAAGCCGGACGAGCCTCGCTTCATCCTCACCGTGCACGGCACGGGTTACAAGTTCGTTGGATAAAACCGATATGAGTATGTCTGAGAGCGGCAAAATTCGTTTGACGCCATACCTGAACCGCCCGGTTCTGGCTTCCGGCAAGCCGGCATCGGGCCCGCCGATCCGGGTGGACGATTCCGCTCTGATTCGTCAGGCGCAACAGGGAAACACCGCCGCTTTCGAAGAACTGGTGCGGCAGTACGATCGTGCCGTGCTGCGCCTGGCCATCCACCTCACCGGGTCGCCGGAGGATGGGCAGGACATTTATCAGGAAGCATTTCTGCGCGCCTACATCAATCTGGCGCGTTTCCGCTTCGAGTGTTCCTTCTATACCTGGATCTATCGCATCGTCACCAATCTCTGTCTGGACCATCTGCGCAAGAAGCATTCCCGCGGCCGGGACTTGAATACGACCTCTCCTGCTGATGGCGAGCAGGAAGACCTGCTGGACCGCATGCCCGATCACAGCCCGAACGCAAGTCCGGAGCGCAGCTTTGCCGGACGCGAACTGCAGCAATCCATCGTGCGCGCCTTGGGGCGGCTTTCGCCCCGCGAACGGATGGTGTTCGAACTCAAGCACTACCACGGCATGAGGCTGCGCACCGTGGCCGGTATGCTGAATACCACGGAAGGCACCATCAAGAACACGCTCTTCCGCGCCACTCATAAACTACGCACTCAACTGGCCGAAGTTCGTTAACCAATCGCGGGAATTCCCAGCCCCGCCCCGGTGACTATGATCACGTTGGTGCGTATCCAGCGTCACCGCTTTTCCGTGGTTCCGCCTCTAGCGTAGGGGCGATGGCACTGGCCCGCCAATACTCCACTGTCACTACGGCGCAGCTTCCGGGCTCCCATCACTCTGAACAGTAAAGGAGAAATATTATGTTTGCGCGCATCGTTGAATTCATCCCGAAGCTGGAAAAGAAAGAGGAGTTTGTGAAGGTCATCCGGAACGAAGTGCTTCCTATTCTGAAGAAGCAGCCCGGATTCATGGAGCTCCTGCCCTTCTTCCCGGAGACCAAGAATGAAAAGGTGATTGCGGTCACCCTCTGGACGGAAAAAAGGAACGCGGAGCGCTATGAGCGCGAAGTGTATCCGAAGGTGGAGGAGATTCTGAAGCCCTACCTGACCGGCCCGATT
>DATGYF010000146.1:0-4934 GCA_035298145.1 Terriglobales bacterium
CCGCTACAACGAACTGGCGCAACGCTACGCCATTTACAGTGATCTGTGGCGCAAGAAGAACCGCATTCGTGAAGAAGGCTACCGCCGTCCCCAGGACGCGCTGCTCTCGGTCCAGGGTGTGCGGGTGGAGGAGCATGAGCCCGAGCACAAAGTTTACGGAGTAGGCCATGCCGCCGCGGCTGCCGCAGCCTCAGAGGCGGTCGAAGCCCAGCCCTTCAGCATGCAGTGTGGCGATGCCCGCACCGAACGCGACAAGGTGCAAAAGCTCTACCAGGCACTGACGGATGCGAAAAAGAGGTCGGGCGAAGCCGTTTCCGGCAACCTGGACAGCTTTGCATCGTTCGTGCAGAAAAAGACCGAGCAAATCCGCAAACAGTACGGCTGTGAACTGGTCGAATACACGGTCGAAATGCAGAGCGGCCAGGTAAAGCTCAAGGCCAGGGCTAAGACTTAGTCGTCAGTCGTCGGTCATCAGTCGTCAGTGCTCTCACTCTTCTATTTGGTTCATTATGTTCCGCAAGCCGCGGTTGAGGCGTTGTAGCGCCGGCGTCCCGCCGGCAGTCGGGCGGGCATCCTGCCCGCCCCCGGGGGCAAGATGCCCCCGAGCCAGCCGGCAGGATGCCGGCGCTACAAAGGCACTGACGACTGACGACTGACGACTGAACTCTGCCCCTGTTAGAATTTCTTCCTGCCTTTCCCAGGCACATTCCCATTTGATTCGAGGTCTGCCATGTCCGCGACCCAGACGAAGATCCAGCGTGCCATCCTCAGCGTGACTGATAAGACGGGGCTAGTGGAGTTTGCCCGTAAACTGGCCGGCCTGGGCGTGGAACTTATTTCGACCGGGGGCACGGCGAAGCTGCTGCGCGACGCCGGAATCAGCGTGAAGGACATTTCCGAACTCACGGGTTTCCCCGAAATGCTCGACGGGCGGGTCAAGACGCTGCATCCCAAGGTGCACGGGGGCATTCTGCACCGGCGCGGCATGGCTTCGCACCGCAGCGCCGTTGCCGAGCACGGCATTCAGGCCATCGACATGGTGGTGGTCAATCTTTACGCCTTCGAGAAAACCGCGGCCAAGCCCGGGGTGCCTTTTGAAGACCTGATCGAGAACATCGATATTGGCGGACCGTCGATGATCCGTTCTGCCGCCAAGAATTTTCAGGATGTTGCGGTCGTGACCTCGCCCTCTGACTACAGCAACCTGGCGGAGGAGATGGCCGCGGCGGGCGGAGCGCTCTCCGCGGCCACGAAGTGGCGCCTGGCACAGAAGGCGTTCGCCACTACGGCGGCTTACGATTCGGCCATCGCGTCCACCCTGGAGCGGGTCAGCGCCAATGGCCATTTCGAGTTTCATCCGGACGGCGATTTTCCCCAGAACTTGCGCCTCTCGTTCAGCAAGATCATGGACTTGCGCTACGGCGAGAACCCGCACCAGAAGGCGGCGATGTACAGCGACGGCTCGGGGAGTGGCGTGGCCAACGGCCGCCAGGTCCAGGGCAAGGAACTTTCCTACAACAACATCGTCGATCTACAGGCGGCATGGGACCTGGCGCAGGAATTTGAGCAGACCGTCTGCGCCATCATCAAGCACACCAATCCCTGCGGCACGGCAACCGGCAAGACCATGGCCGAGGCCTACAAGAAGGCTCTGGAGTGCGATCCGGTATCGGCTTTCGGAGGCGTGATCGGAGTGAATCGGGTAGTGGATGGCGAAGCCGCGGAAGAAATGGCCAAGCTTTTTCTCGAGGTCATCGCTGCGCCAGGTTTCGACGATGCCGCCAAAGCCAAGTTTGCCGCCAAGAAAAACCTGCGCCTGGTGGAGATCAACCATGCTCCCCAGAAATGGGTCCTTAAAAATGTCTCCGGCGGAATTCTGGTGCAGGATGCCGACACGCGCGTGCTTGAGGAATCCGATCTCAAGGTGGTCACCAGGCGGCCACCAACGCCGGAGGAGAAGCGCGCCCTGTTATTTGCCTGGAAGGTTTCCAAGCATGTGAAGTCGAACGCCATTCTTTACGCTCGCGACGGGCAGACGGTGGGGGTTGGCGCGGGCCAGATGAGCCGGGTGGATTCCTGCAAGATCGGCGCCATGAAGGCAGTCCTGCCCCTGCAGGGAACGGTGGCTGCGTCCGACGCGTTCTTTCCCTTTCCCGACGGGGTAGAGGAAATCGCCAAGGTAGGGGCGACGGCGATCATTCAGCCGGGCGGATCAGTTCGCGACCAGGAGGTCATTGAAGCCGCCGACAGGCTGGGCCTGGCCATGATCTTTACCGGCGTCAGGCACTTCCGGCACTAGTAATTGTCGAATTGCCGGATTTTCGAATCGCCCATTGCGGAAATGTTCCGGGAAATCGGTGGTTTACAATCCGCCAATTCGTAAATCCCACAATTCGGCAATTCTGTTAGTCCCTGTACTTCCGATCATTACCGGCTCGGTTCCGTGGTGCGCTTTTTCACCCCCTTGCGCCAGCACGGTTTACAATATGAAAAGCACCCGCCGGCAGCGGTTCGGCATCCAATCGCTATGCTTCGCGGAAGCCGAAGGTTCTCGATGAAAAGTATTTACTGCACTCTTATTCTGTTGCTGACCGTCCCGGCTATTTTCGCGGAGCAGGCCCCGGCTGGTGACTCCAAAGCAACTCCTGCCACCGCGCCCCGCAAGCTCGACAAAGCGGCCGCATACTACCACTACACCCTGGCCCATATGTACGAGGAGCAGGTGGCGGTGTATGGCCGCAGCGAACTGGCCAATAAAGCCATCGAGGAATACCGGCTGGCGATCGATGCCGACCCTACTTCCGAGTATCTGACTTCCGCGCTGGCTGAGCTCTATGCCAAGACCGGCCGTATTCGGGATGCCGTCCTCGAAGCCCAGGACATTCTCAAGCGCGATCCCAATAACCTGGAAGCGCACAAGCTGCTGGGGCGGATCTATCTGCGTTCGCTGGGGGACGTCCAGAACGGGCAGGGTTCGCAGAATGTTCTCAAGCTGGCCATTGATCAGTACGAACAGATCATCAAGATCGAGCCCGACAATGTTGACGACCACCTTCTGCTGGGACGCCTCTACCGGCTGAACAATGACTTGCAGAAGGCCGAAGGTGAATTCAAGACTGCGGTCAAGCTGGACCCGAATTCGGAAGAAGCGGTCACTACGCTGGCCTACCTGTACAACGAGGAAGGCGATACGGCGCGCGCCGGCGAAGTTCTGAGCTCCATCCCGGACGCCTCCCGCTCCGCCAAGCTCTATTCGGCTCTCGGCTACACCTACGAACAGCAGAAGCAGTACAAGAACTCGATCACAGCCTACAGGAAAGCGATTGAGCTCGACCGCGACAATCTGGACGCGATCCGCGGACTGGCCCAGAACCTGATGAATGATGGCCAGACGGATGCCGCGCTGGAACAGTACAAGATCATTGCGGATGCGAATCCAGAGGATGCGCAGACCTACCTCCGCATGGCCGAGATCTACCGCAAGAGCGGCAAATTCGACCTGGCGATGGACAGCCTAAAGAAGGCCGGGTCAATGGTGCAGGACTCGATCGAGGTCCCGTATAACATGGCTGCGGTGTATCAGGCCCAGGGCCGCTACGACGAGGCCATCCAGGTATTGCAGGACCTGCTCAAGAAGACGGAGAAGGCCGACAACGGCTACACCCAGGCCGAGAAAAACAACCGGTCGGTCTTTCTGGAACGGCTGGGAACGATCTACCGCGACAACAAGAATGATTCCCAGGCCATCGAGACTTTCAGGAAGATGCTGGTGCTGGGTGACGAGAATGCTGAACGCGGCTACCAGCAGATCATCGATACTTACCGCGAGGCCAAGCAGTGGCAGCAGGCCACCGACACCGCCAAAGAAGCGGTGCAGAAGCTGCCCAATAATCGCAGCCTGAAGATGGTGTACGCCGCCCAGCTTTCCGACATGGGCCAGGCGGATGCGGGGTTGCAGCAGGTCAAAGCACTGCTCAAGGGGACGCCGGAAGACCGCGACGTTTACATCACGCTCTCCCAGATGTACAGCCGCCTGAAGCGCTGGCCCGAGGCTGAAGCGGCCCTCGACAAAGCGGAACAACTATCGACGAAGGATGAAGACAAGCAGTATGTGTACTTCCTGCGCGGCTCGACTTACGAACGCCAGAAAAAATATGATCTGGCGGAAGAGATGTTCCGCAAAGTGCTGGCGGGCGATCCCCAGAATGCGACCGCGCTGAACTATCTCGGCTACATGCTGGCCGATCGCGGGGTAAAGCTGGACGAGGCCCTCGGCATGATCAAGAAAGCTGTCGATCTCGATCCCGCCAACGGCGCATATCTCGATTCGCTGGGCTGGGCCTACTTCAAACTAGGCAAGTACGAGTCCGCGGAAGACACGCTGATCAAAGCCTCGCAGCGCATTGGGACCGATCCCACGGTGCAGGACCACCTCGGCGACCTTTATCAGAAGACCGGCCGGCTAAAGCTGGCGGCGGCCCACTGGGAGCGCGCGATCGCGGAGTGGAACAAGACCGTGGCCGCCGAAGTTGACCAGAACGACCTGGCCCGGGTGCAGAAAAAACTCGAATCCGCCAAGATGAAGCTGGCCAAGGAAGACTCCGAGAACAAGTAACTCAACCCAGATCGTGTGGGGACGGGTCTCCGACCCGTCCAGGCCGAGCGCAAGCTCGGCTTTCTTTTTGTATCCTGATAAGCCTTACCGCGAAACCCACCCTGTCTCTCCAAAGAACGGAGAGACGAGGGTGGGGCACCCACTGGAGAAAATCAATGAGTGACGTGCTCATTCGGCAGGCCACGCTCGATGACATTCCTGCATTGCTGCGCCATCGCCAGGGCATGTACGAAGATATGGGCTACAGCGACCCCGTGGCCCTGTCTGCGATGGTTTCGACCTGCAAGCCCTATCTGGCCGCGGCACTCGCGAACGGCTC
>DATGYF010000147.1:0-1505 GCA_035298145.1 Terriglobales bacterium
CCAGCCCGCGATACTGCAGGCGCAGGGCGAGGTGATTGGAGAGGGAAGATCGGTGAATCAGAGGGAGGCTGGAAAAGATGCGCCAGTCGAATCCTCCGCCATAGAGGAAGGCCGGCTTGGTTTGCTGCGAGGCGGGAATGAAAGTCTGCACGCCGTTGATGTAATTGGCATCGTAGCTGGGATAGAAAACCAGCGCGGCCGCTCCTGCAAAAACGAACGGTTCGACTTTGGCGCTCTCGTGGAAACTGAAAACATAAGCACCAGAGTATTCTCCGGTGGTGCTGTGAATGCGATAAGTCAAAGGCGCGGCAAAGTAGATCTGGGAGTTCGCGGTATGGGAATAGTTGATCTCGACCGAGCTGTGATCGGAAAACCGGTAGCGCCCGGTGATGAGGACAGCGCCTGAGTTGGTCGGAGTAAGCACCGTGCCGTTGCCCGTGGACTGCTTGCTGAACACGGCCGCCCCGCCCAGGCTGACGTCAAAGCGGTTGCTCTGGGCCCATGCCATGGATGTAAGCAGAAGAAACCCTGCCACTGCGATGCCGCATCTTCGTAACATCAATTGTCCTCGCGCACTTTTTCGTATGCTGTTGGAACCAGTCCTGGCTTCGCTCAGGATGAGATTACTGGTTTTTTCCGTCACTCTAAAACAGCCGGATCGCCTTGGCCTGCTCCACCGCCGGCACTCTTCTCAGTTCAGCCAGAACTTCTGGAGACACTTTTCCATCCACGTGCACCACCGCAATCGCTTCCCGCGGAGCACTGGGCTTGGCGTTGCCGACCCGGCGGCCCAGCGAGAAGTCGGCAATATTGATCTTGTGCTTGCCCAGAATCGTGCCTACTTTTCCGATCACGCCGGGAACGTCGCGGTTACGCAGGTAAATGAGGTTGCGCTCGAGGGGAGCTTCCACGTCAATCCCATCCACATGCAACAGTCGCGGCCTGTCCTTGTGCAGGACGGCGCCCTTTACCAGGTGTTCTCCCGCTGACGTCTTAAGCAACACCGAGAGCACGCTGCCCGAGCCGCCGCTGGAGGTGTGCGGCTTGCGCGACTCGTGGAGGCGCAGCCCGCGCGCCGATGCGATCGCCTCCGCGTTCACCAGGTTGGCCTTCTCCTCCAACGATTCGTTCAGGATACCTTTGACCGCGGCATTGCGGATCAGGTCGGTCTTGGATTCCGCCATATGCCCGGTATAGCGCAGCGAAATCTCTTCCAGTGTCCCCTCACTCACTTGCGCCAGAAACGAGCCCAGCCGCTCCGCCAGCACGATGTAAGGCTGCAGTTCCAGATATTCATCGTGCGACACTGAAGGCACATTCACCGCATTCTGAATGACGCCGTGCTTCAGATATTCCTTCACCTGCAGCGCGATCTGATAGCCGACCGCCTCCTGAGCTTCATAGGTGGAGCCGGCAATGTGAGGGGTCAGAATGATGTTGTCGAGTGCGGTCAGCGGCGAGTTTTTCAGAGGCTCGTCGGCGAAAACATCCAGCGCCGCGCCCGC
>DATGYF010000148.1:0-5513 GCA_035298145.1 Terriglobales bacterium
GAAGAATGAGCCTGGATCGTCTGCAGCAGGTCGGAGGTCCGTCCGTCATGCAGGAAAAACAGGCGCTGGCCAACACCCCAGAGCGGTGCCGTGCGGAACTGGTCCGGACCGGCCGCCCCCTGATTGATGCCGTCCGACAAGCGCGATCCCATGTGGTGAAGGGCGAAGTCGGAGAAAGGGTGATAGGTGATGTTCGACATGCCGGCAAATTTCGACATCCCGGTGGTCAGGGTAGTGGTATGACACAAGGCGCAGCCCACGCTGCTGAACAGGCTGGCCCCGTTCTTTGCCGAGCTCGACATGGCTGCCGGCGTAGGCGGCGCGGTGAGCCGCATGAAGCCGGCAAAGTTCACCAGGTCCGATGACAATGCCGCTGCTGTGCCCGTTGGGCTGCCATTGTCACTCATCTTGGTGGCATCTTCCGGCGATCCGTTGTACACGCAACCCGCCACGGCCGCGCGTTCGTTGCCGAATGCTTCATTCGATACTCCCTGCTCGACGTTGTAGGCTTCGCCGGCAAAGATCATCAGCGATTTGTTCTGCGCCTTCCAGCCGAACCGAGTGACCGTGCCGTCGTTGCCGCTGGTGTTGAGAGCGCCGCCGATACCGAGCTGAGATTTGATCCACCGGTTCGCGGCCAGATTGGCCTGCAGGGTCGAGTCCGGAGTGGCTTCCACCAGACCAAGCCCAAAGGTTGGAGTCGGAATGCGGAAAATCACGTTGCGATTGGCCAGTTGCCGGGCGAAGTCAGGCTGCTGCAGAGTACATCCTTCAGCGTCCGTCCGACCGGTTATAGTGTACAGGCCGTGTACCCCGCCATCGAGCGAACCGTCAGGGTTGCGGATGAATCGGGCCTCCCGCACCGGACCGTCGGCAGTAATAAAGGAGGGAACGGTATTTGTGGCGCCGTCCAGGTTTGCGAGGGCGACCTGCGGATTGATCATCGGACTGCTTCCGCCCACCGCCGGATGCGCATGACACTGGGCGCACCCGGTCCCGTTAAACGTCGGCCCCAGGCCGGCTCCCTCTTCCCCGGATATCGTTCCGCTCACCGAATCCACTTCCATGAAATCAACCCTCGCGTCGTCAAAAAAGGATTGCAGGTCTTGACTCAGTCCGGGCAAAGGCCCCCCGACTCCTGCATCTCCCACACGCGGCCCGGGGTCGTGCTGGGCCGCAACCGTTCCCGAGTTCACGATCACGCTCAAGGCGAGACCGGCCAATGAAAGCAAACGAACTCTCTTCAAACTGCACCTCCATACGCGAGAAGACACACCTCTGGCTCAGCCAGTTTGTCCACTACTTGGGAGAGGCGCGATCTGTGGGTTCTGCCGCTTCGACCCCGCCAAAAGGTTTGGCGTCGCTGCTTGCAGTCGCAACGGCATGAAAGTGGCTACAGGCAAGGCTTTCCACATACCGTGCCTGGCATTAGAAAACGTTAATGGAAGGTACGACGCTACTAAAGACCTGTCAAGATGGCCACTGGTACATCCTGACATGTGCAAAACACTTTGCCTGCCAGCGAATCCAGCCACGGGGGAATTAGATTTAGACCTCTGGATAAGTCATTGGACGGATTTCTCCCCGCCATTCCACACCATCTTTCCGCCTACGAACGTCTTGAGCACTCGAACGTCCCTGATTTTTGCAGGGTCGATGGTGAAGATGTCGGTGCTGAGCAAGACCATGTCGGCCAGCTTGCCCGGTGTGATCGAGCCTTTGTCCATTTCCTGAAACTCAGCGAAGGCAGAACCCATGGTGTAGGCTTCAACCGCTTCCTCCACAGTAAGCTTCTGCTCAGGAAACCAGCCATGGGGGTTCTTGCCGTCGAGCGTGGCGCGAGTCACTGCGGCATAGAGGCCGAGCATGGGATTGAGAGGAGCGACATTCCAGTCAGTGCCGAAGGCGAGGCGGACGCCGTGGTCGATGAAAGTGCGAAAGGCGTAGGTCCGGCTGGCCCGGTCGTGGCCGATGCGCTCTTCGGCCCAGCGCCCATCATCGATGGCGTGGTAGGGCTGCATTGAGGCAATTACGTGCATTTGTGCGAAACGATCAAAATCCTTTGCGGCCATGTGCTGGGCATGTTCAATACGGAAGCGGCGGTCGCGCTCGCCGTGGGCCTTCACGACTTCGCTGTACAGATCGAGAATGATCGAAATGCCCTGGTCGCCGATGGCGTGAGTACAAAGCTGCAAACCGGCGGAGTCGGCTTTCATCATGCGCTCCCGCATGAGCGAAACCGGATGCATCTCGTCGGAGAGCAGGCCGTGGTTGTTGGGCTGGTTGCTGAAGGGCTCGAAGAAGTATGCGGTGGAAGACCCCAGGGAGCCGTCGGCGTAGGCTTTAAGGGCGCCGATGCGAAGATAGGGACCGCCAAAGGCATGCCGAATGCCAATCTTGACCTGATCATCGACGCCGGTGATAAGAGGCGCAGCATAAATACGCGCGGTGAGTTCTCCCCGTTCCAGCAATTCGGAGTAAACGGCGACGTCGGCGTATTCCGGATTCATGTGCTGCACGCTGGTGACACCGAGCGATGCCGCGTGGGCCAGGGCGCGCTTGACTGCCCGCAACCGCTCATCCGGCGAAAGCGGCGGCGCGACCTTGTACACGTAGTCCATGGCGGCATCTTTCAATGCGCCGGTGGGATTGCCTTGCGCGTCGCGGACAATCACGCCGCCGGGAGGGTCCGGAGTCTGCGCGGTGATGCCTGCCAGCCGCAGCGTGACCGAGTTGGCCAGCGCCATGTGGCCGTCGTAGCGACCCACGAATACGGGTGTGTCCGGGGCAAACGGATCGATCAGGTCCTTGGTAGGCATGGCTGCGGGTGTCCACTTGGTCTCATCCCAATCCCCGCCCGTTACCCATTCGCCCTTGGGAGTCTGCTTGACGCGTTCGCCAATGCGCCGCGCAAATTCCCCGGCACTGGCGGCATCGTTGAGTTGAACCCGGTCAAGGGCCAGGCCGCCGTCCACAAAATGAACATGGGCGTCGTTGAATCCCGGCAGTAGAAGCTTGCCGGAAGCATCTATAATCTGGGTGCGGGCGGCGCGCCAGGCTTCGACCTCCCGGTCCGAGCCCACCGCCACAATGCGGTCACCGAGCACGGCCACAGCCTGGGCCGTGGGATGGCTTTTATCCACCGTCCAGATTTTGGCATTGCGAATAATGAGGTCGGCTGCGGGCCGCGATTGTGCCCGTAGCCAGGGCGTCATTGTCAAGGACGACAACAGCGTGATGAATGCCAGCGTACAGCGCATGGCACAACGAGAAGGGGTTTTCATTTTGCATGACCCTGCGCTGAGCGGCAGCAGATAGGAATCGAAGGTCGAACTCATAGGCGAATAAACATACAAGATCGGCGCCCCGGTTGAAAGGTTCGGTGGGTGTCACTCAAACCAACTCAGGGTTTTCCTTAACACTTTTGTGCCACATCCGGCACGACCGAGCCATTGTCTGGGATAATCGCCGGAGTTACTCTCGGCCATCGCAATATACAAATGATCTGGCCGGCTGGGACGCAGCATGGAAGCGCCAAAGCAGTCATTGCGCTCTCGACGTCCGCCGGGCTGACAGGACTTGAAGCATGAATATGGCACCATCGACAGTCTCTGATTCGCCCTCGCCCCCGCCAAGGGTAAGGGTACTGGTGGCCGATGATCACGAAGTGATGCGCCTGGGAATTCGAAATCTGCTTGAGGTCCATCCGGGTTGGAGCATTTGCGCGGAAGCCAACAACGGGCAGGAGGCGGTCGAAAAGACGCTGCAGTTTCATCCCGACGTGATTATCATGGACATCACCATGCCGGTGATGAACGGTCTCGAAGCGGCCAGCGAGATTACCCGGAAACAACCGGACATTCCCGTCATTTTGTTCTCCCTGCACCTGTCGGACGACCTGTTTCGCCACTTCAAGACCGACGGAATTCGCGGAGCTGTGGCTAAGGGAGATGCGGCGCGCGATCTGGTGCGGGCAGTCGAAACCGTGTTGGCCGGAGGGACTTTCTTTCCCGGCCGAAAAACCACTACAAGCTGACTCAAGGCTTCGAAGGGCTTATAGGAGGGGCAGACGCCGGCCGGTTATGGGGAGTTACCAGCGTCTGCCGTTCGCTCCTTCGCGTTGGGGTACTTTCATTAGTACTTCTGTGAGGCTAGTGGCGGCTATCGGGGAGATGCTGTATGCGGAATGGAAAAATGGCGTACGGAATCTTACTGTCCAGATGGACGCCTACGTGGAGTAGTCGGCGTTGATGCGCACGTATTCCGCCGTCAGATCGGTGGTCAGAAAGCGGATGGTGGCGCGGCCCCGGCCGAGAAAGATCCGAATCTCGCAATGCGGCCGTGCCAGGGCGCGATGCGCCCGCTTCTGGTCAAAGGCGCAGCCCATGCCGCCACGGCAGACGATTTGATCGCCGATCTGGATGCTGATCCGGGCGGGATCAAGGGCAATGCCCGACCTTCCTACCGCAGCCAGAATCCGTCCCCAATTCGGGTCCGCGCCTGCCCATGCGGTTTTCACCAATAACGAATGCGCGACGGTCTGCGCCACCTGCCCGGCCTCCTTGCGGTTCCTGGCCTGTTCGACGGATAAATGAATGACGTGCTTTACGCCTTCGCCGTCGAAGACGATCTGCTCGGCCAGAGACTGGCAGACCCTCAGGAGCGCATCCGAGAAATCCTTCCGGGTGGCAGGATCTTTCAGGCGCACTCCGCTCCGGCCGCTCGCCAGTAGGAGCACAGTATCGTTGGTGGAGGTATCTCCGTCGATAGAGATACAGTTGAAGGTTTGTTGGCAACAGTTTGTTAAAAGGAGCTTTAGGTCGGCAGGACTCGCCGCGATATCGGTGAATACATACACCAGCATGGTGGCCAGGTGAGGATGAATCATGCCCGCGCCTTTGGCTACGCCCAGCAGGTTCACCGCTGACTTACCGGAACGAAAGGTTGCGCAGGCCAACTTGGGACGGGTGTCGGTGGTCATAATGGCGCGGGCGAAGTCGGCGATTCCCTGCTTTGTGGCCGATCGCGCCGCCGTCAGCTCAGGTAACGTTAAAACAATTTTCCCTACCGGTAGAGGAACACCAATGATTCCCGTGGATGAGGGGAAGACCTCGTTGGCGTGAACTTCCAGAAGGCGCGCCAATTCGTGGCAAACTTGCTGACAGGCCCGCCTTCCAGCCTTGCCCGTGGCGCAGTTGGCATTGCCTGAGTTCACGATCACGGCCCGCACCCTTCCGCGAGTGGCCGCCAGCGACGCGCGTCCCACCTCGAGAGGTGCGGCTACTACGCGATTTTTCGTGAATAAAGCTGCCGCCGTTGTGCCCGGAGAGGCTTCGAGCAGCGCCAGATCAGGCCGGCCGCTGGCTTTGATCCCCGCACGCGCCGCTGCGAAAGAAAAGCCTTCAGGCAGGCAGATGTTTTTGTAAGGAAGACCGCGAACTTTCATACCTCGATCTTCACCAGCCAGTTGGTGGGCTGAGGAAGCATGGCGAATTTGGGCAGTTCGCCGCGCA
>DATGYF010000149.1:0-2078 GCA_035298145.1 Terriglobales bacterium
CATGGCAAACACAAGCACACTGAGCAAGGAAGAGCGCAAGAAGAGCAAGCGGGCATCGCGCAAGAAGCGGAAGACGGAGAATCCGCTGAAGCCCCGTGAATACGCTCGCGGTTCGGCCAAGCGCAAAGTCAAAAAGATGGCGCGCGGCACCGCGAAACGGTAAGCGCCGCACCTGGCAGTGAGCGGTGAACGATTGAATCGAGTTCATAGGCTCACGGCCAGGTGTCCAGTGCCGTTGCTGATGTCAGAAGCACAGGAGACCGGAACCTTTGGCACAACCACCAACGGCCCGCACGTCCGAGAGCCAGCTGCTCTGCTGCAAGTCCATCGACAAGCTGATTGCGGAAGCCGACGAGCCAGGGCATCGTCTTAAGAAGACGCTTGGTCCGTGGTCGCTCACGGCCCTGGGCATCGGCGCGATCATTGGTTCGGGAATATTTGTGCTGACGGGCACGGCCGCCGCGGGAGAACATTTCTCGGCTCCCTCGATTCTGCATGCGCAAGTTCTGGACCTGATCTCGAATTTCCTGCGCACGGGAAGCACGGCGGGAGCGTTGATGCACGGCCGCCCTCCGGCCGGACCCTCCATTGCCATTTCGTTTCTGTTGGTGGCCGTGGCCTGCAGTTTTGCCGGACTGTGTTATGCCGAACTGGCGTCGATGATACCGATCGCCGGCAGCGCCTACACCTATTCCTACGCGACCCTGGGCGAGATTTTTGCCTGGATCATTGGCTGGGATTTAATCCTGGAATACGTGGTCAGCAACGTGGCGGTCGCGGTCGGCTTCAGCGGATATGCCAAAGCGCAACTGGCGGCATTCGGAGTCAACTTGCCCAGCGAGTGGGCAAGTCCAGTCTGGGCTTCGGGGCACTGGACTGGTGCGTATTTCAACGTGCCTGGTTTCCTCATCGTATTTATTCTTACGCTGCTCCTGGTCCGGGGGGTGAAGGAATCGGCCGGCGCGAACAACGTGATGGTGATGATCAAGATCGGCGCCATCCTTACCTTCCTGGTGGTGGGCGGGATGCTGGTCAACAAGGCCAACTGGACGCCCTTCGCGCCCTCGGGATTCGCCGGCATTGTCACCGGTGGCGCCATCGTGTTTTTCACTTACATCGGCTTTGATTCCGTGTCCACCGCGGCCGAGGAATGCAAGACCCCGCAACGCGACTTGCCTTTCGGCATCATCGCTTCCCTCATCATCTGCACCATTCTGTATGTCGGGGTGGCGATCGTGCTGCTGGGCATGATGAAATACACGACTTTCGTTTCCGGCGAAGCGGCGGAAGCGCCGGTGGCGTATGCGCTGAAATACCTGGGGGCGCACCCCTTCTTCCGCTCCGTGATCGTAGTGGGCGCGCTGACCGGTATGATTTCGTCGCTGCTGGTCTTTCAGTACGGTCAGGCGCGCATCTGGTACGCCATGTCGCGGGACGGCCTGCTGCCCAAACTGTTCTCCGTAGTGCATCCCAAGTTCAAGACTCCCTACTGGTCCACCTGGATTGCGTGCTTTGCGGTAGGCATACCCGCCGGGTTGGTGGACATCGGTGACGCCGCCGACCTCTCCAATATCGGTACGCTGTTCGCCTTCGTCCTGGTGTCACTGGGAGTGATTTTCCTGCGCCGCCGACAGCCCGATCGTCCGCGTGCTTTCCGCGTACCGTTTGTTCCGTGGTTTCCTCTGATCTCGGTGTTGTTGTGCGGCGGACTCATGACCGGACTGACCGTGATCACATGGCTGCGTTTTGTCATCTGGCTCGCGCTCGGCCTCGCCATTTACATCTTCTACAGCCGCCATCACAGCGAGTTCGCCAAAGCCAAGAGGTAGAGCGATTGCAGATTTCAGATTTCAGATTTCAGATTTCAGATTTAAGGGCGAGAATCTCTCAAGTTGTAAAAATCTACAATCTCAAATCTTCAATCTCAAATCGATTCCCCCAAAGCCTCGATCTTCAATCTACAATCAGAAGAGGATGGCGTCGCCGCCCAGTTCGTTCATCGTTACCCTGCCCAAAGCCGAACTGCATCTGCACCTTGAGGGTGCGATCGATCCTGGCACTCTGCTCGAACTGCGCCA
>DATGYF010000150.1:0-8709 GCA_035298145.1 Terriglobales bacterium
CAGTTCGCGGTTGGCAGAGTGGGCCTCGGTCAGGCGATTGCCCTTGACCTGAATGGTCAGCGGGTTCTCCCGCAGGCTGCCAAATTTGGCGCAAAGCCAGTCGCCTACCACTCCATCCACCACAAACGTCCCATTGACCTCTCCGGGAGTGGTAAACACCTCGCCGCCCGGTAAGTTGCCCCACTTGTCGGGACTGATAATGCCGCTGGTCTTGAGCCACCGGTAATCGGGATTCAGATCGGCGGTAAGATCAGTTCCCGCCGAGGTTTTCGCCCGTACCTGCTTCGCGCGGCGCACGGTTTCGACAACCTTGGTGCTGATGCGATCGACTTTGAGGAAGTCGGCGCGCATACCCTCCAGCATGATCTGATGATTGATGTTCACCATGTGGGCGTGCCGGATTTTGCGGCGATTTACCACGTCGGTCATCTGCATCCGCGAACGCAGTTCATTGGCCTGGGCCTGTACTGCGAAGATGCTGACCTGGCTGGTCTCAAGATCGTCCACGATCGGTCGCGGCAGGTCGGTCAGGGGCCGGGGTGCGAGTTCTTCCAGGATCCATGCGCGGTAGGGAGCTCCGACCGTCTCCAGTTCGCGGACCAGGCTGGCGGCGATTTCCTTCATTGCCTCGTCCGTAATGACCGTGACCTTCTCTCTGGGCTGGATGCGCAGGCACACGTTGACCGCGTTGTGGGCGCCGGGAGTTAGTTCAGGATCGAATGAGAGCGTGCTCAATTCACGCCTGGCTTGACTGGCAGGGAGGTTCATTACCCTACTTTTCTAGCGGGAGATTGGGCCTCCGTCTCGGCCAGTCCCACTTCCGTTTCTTCGATGATGTAATCCACAACTTTTTTCAGGTCGCCGGTCTCTCGAAAAACCCGCAACTGCCGGTCGGCGCCCGTGCCACCGTCCAGGATCTTATGGATGTAATTTAGCTCCTCGCGGGAATCGAGTTCGTCCACCACATCGTCGATGAACTCAAGGTATTCCAGCACCAGCTCGCGGGCGGGGACTTCGGTCTGCTTGCCGAAATCAATCAGCTTGCCTTCGAGTCCGTAGCGCGAAGCCCGCCACTTGTTCTCCATGATCAAGGCACGGCGATACAGGCGGAACCCCTGGTTCGCGGTGTAGAGTTTGTACAGCTTGGCGATGGTGGCCTGAATCAACGCCGCCAGCGCAATGGTCTCCTCCACCCGCATGGGAATGTCGCACACCCGGAATTCCAGGGTGTTGAAAAATGGATGCGGGCGGATGTCCCACCAGATTTTCTTGGCGTTGTCGATGCAATTGGTCTTGATCAGCAGCTTGATGAAATTCTCATATTCGCCCCAGCTGGGAAAGTAGTCGGGAATATTGGTGCGGGGAAACTTGTCGAACACTTTGCAGCGATAAGACTTCAATCCGGTGTCCATCCCCAGCCAGAACGGGGAATTGGTCGAAAGTGCCAGGATGTGCGGCAGGAAATAGCGCGCATGGTTCATCAGCTGGATGGCGGTCTCGCGATCTTCCACGCCGATGTGCACGTGCAGCCCGAAGATCAGGTTGGCCCGCGCCACCAGTTGCAAATCTTCAACAATGTTCTTGTAGCGAACGTCCTCGGTAATCTCCTGCACCCGCCAGTCGGCAAAAGGATGAGTCGCCGCCGAAGCCAGCCGCAGGCCATTCTCGCGCGCCAGGGCAATCATGTCGCGGCGCAGCTTTTTTACTTCTTCCTTGGCTTCCTTGATATTGCTGCAGACCGAAGTCCCGACCTCGACCACTGACTGATGCAGCTCGGCCTTCACCCGCTCCTGCAGCAGCAGCTTGCCTTTCTCGATGATCTCAGCGTGGATGTGGGAGCGCAGATCGCGCGTGACCGGATCAACGGTCTGATATTCCTCTTCGATCCCGATGGTGAAGGTCGGAAGCATGGGGTCCTTCCGGGGGAAAATGCTCGCTGCCGGCCTGGTTCCGGCCCTGAAGCGGGCACTAGTATAGCAATCGGCTGCGAAAAGCCGAAGCACTGCCGGAGGTGGGCTCTCAGAGCTGCTTTTCTTTGCGCACTTTGCGGGTTTCTTTGCGACCTTTGCGGTACAGCTTTTTACCGCAAAGATCGCCAAGAAATGCCGCTAAGACCGCAAATGAAGAACCGGCGGTTATGCCTTTGTTTTCTTCCTGGCTCGGGCCCGCTTGCCTGCTTCCGCGGTCTTCCCGCCCGCCAGAAACGAGGCCCAGCGCAGCTCGCTGGCCGGATTCTCATCGCTAAGCGCTTTGCCCACAGCCATTTCCGCGACCGCGTTCACGATCCAGTCAAAATTCGCCTGGCCCACGGAGTGAATGTCGGCGTCCGGCGCAGGATTGAGAAAATCAATGGCGTACGGAATGCCATCCTCAACCGCGAACTCAACGGTGTTGAGGTCGTAACCCAGCGCGCGGCACAGCGTTTGCGAATCTTTCACCACCCGGTCGAGCAGCTTGGGATCGGCAGGTGCAGGATTTTTCACATAGCGCTCGTGAAAAGGAGCTTTGGGATCGTAGTGCATGATGTGCACGTTCTCCTGCCCGACCACGTAGCAGCGAAAATATTCCTTGAACTCGACGCCATGTTGCAGGGTCATGCACAGGTCGCCGGTCTGGTTGTAGTGGTGGAAAAACTCGTCCGGCGAATGGACCTTGTAAACGTGTTTCCATCCTCCACCCGAATACGGCTTGAGGAAGGCGGGAAAGCCCACGTAGTCAAAAATCTCTTCCCAGTTCAGGGGATAAATCAGGTTGCGCATGGACTGGTCGGTCGTGCCCTCGGGATGCTTATGATGAGGCAGAATCACGGTGGGCGGAATGGCCACGCCGATTTTGGACGCCAGCGCGTAGTTGAAAAACTTGTCGTCGGCCGTCCACCAGAAGGGGTTATTGACCACGATCGTCCCGCTGAGCGCAGCGTTCTTCAAATAGGCGCGATAGAAGGGGATGTCCTGCGAAATGCGGTCGATGATGACCCGATACCCGCTGGGTTCGGCCATCTTCACTCCTCCCAGCTTGACGAATTCCGCAGCCACGCCCTCGACTTTCATGCCGTTGATCTTTTCCACCAGCGCAGGCGGAAAAGTATTTTCCATGCCGAACATGATGCCGATTTTTTTCACCATCACCTCCCCCTGTCATCCTGAACGGAGTAGCTGCTTCGCTTCGCGAAGCAGCCGCGCAGTCGAAGGACCCCTATCCTTCCGGGGCTTTTTGTAGCGCCGCCGCCCCGGCGGCTGTCCGGCGGGCGTCTCGCCCACCGCGGCGAGGGCGAGACGCCCTCGCGACAGCCGGCGAGACGCCGGCGCTACAAGTTCCCGCGGGACATTTTAAGAAAAATATTTTACCGCCATCCTCTGCCACAGCGGCCAGTCGTGTTTGGAGTTGTCTCCCCAGACATCCAGCCAGTGCGGGATTCCCTTGGCGTTCAAGATCGCGGAAAACTTGACGTTCTGGTCCAGGCAAATGTCCCAATCGGCCGAGCCCAGCACGATGTTCATCTTCCGGTATTGGCTGAGGAACCAGTCATCGCTCATGTTGGGCAGAAAATCCGGCGGACAGTTGAAGTAGCAGTCGTCGTCGTAGTAGCCATCCAGAAACTGGTGGATATCAAAAGCTCCGCTCATGCTTACGCAGTAGGTCACCACATCGGGATGCTTGAGCGAGAAATTCATCGCATGATAGCCCCCGAAACTGCAGCCGGTCAGCGCCAGCCGGGGCGCATTATTTTTCCAGCGCAGGAAGGGAAGCATCTCGTGCAGGATGTAACGCTCGTATTGCAGGTGACGCAGCACCCGCACCCGGGGATGAACGCCCCTGTTGTACCAACTCTCGCTATCCACCGCATCCGGACAGAACACCTGCAACTCACCCGCATCGATCTTTGGCGTCAGAACTCCGATCATGTTCCGGTCTTCATACTCGAAAAACCTGCCCTGAGACGTGGGGAAGACGAGCAGAGGCGTGCCGGCGTGTCCGAAGACCAGCAGCTCCATGTCGCGGTGCAATTCTGAGCTGTATCCTTTATGGTATTCGCGGTTCATGACGGCGCGAAGTATCTTACCTGATAGCGCCGCTGCCGGCCACGGAACTGCTTGCGTAGGGGCAGATGTCCTCATCTGCCCAGCGGAGCGAAGCTCCGCTATTTTTCAGCGTGCGACGATCCGTCGAGCTTCGCTCGACTTGGCAGATGAGGACATCTGCCCCTACATGTTTTAAAATAACTGGTTGCCTTCTCTGATGATGCACTTCGGCAAATCATGAACGTCGCGAGTTTGAAACTCCTGACGCGCCGTCCTCCCGTGATCGTTGCCGGCCTGGTGGTGGTGACGGTGCTGGCATTTCTAGGGGTCAATCGCCTGGTCAACCGTTTTCGCGAACAAGAGAAAGCGCTGGCCCGCCATCTCTACGAACACGGCATGCAGGCGCAGAGTGCGGGGCAGCCGGAACGCGCAGTCGAAAGTTTCCGGGCAGCCCTCGGCTATGCCCATGACAATTTTGATTACCAGCTCAGCCTGGCGCGGGCGCTGCGCGACACCGGACGCACCGCCGAATCCGAAACCTATCTCATCGGCCTGTGGGAACGTTCGCCCCAGGAAGGTGCGGTGAATCTGGCCCTGGGCCGCCTGTTTGCGCGCGAGCAATTGTTTGACAAGGCCATCCAGTATTACCACAACGCCATCTATGGTCTTTGGCCGGGTGATCCGGAAACAAAACGGCGCGACACTGAATTTGAATTGATTGGGTTTCTGTTGCAGCACAAGGCTTATCCCCAGGCGCAAGCCGAGCTCATCACCATGGCAGCCGCTTTGCCCGACGATCCCGGTTTGCGGCTGCGAGTGGCCCAGCTATTTGCCCAGTCCCAGGACTACGAGCATGCTCTGGCCCAATTCCAGCAGGTCCTGCGGAGCGATCATGAAAGTAAGGCTGCGCTGTATGGCGCCGGACAGGCGGCGTTCCAGTTGGGCCGTTACCGGACTGCGCAAGGTTATTTGCGCAATGCAGTCCGCGGCGACCCTCAAAATGCTCAGGCCGCGCAGTCACTGAAGATCGCCAGCCTGGTTCTGCAGGCCGATCCCTTCGCGCCGCGTATTTCCGACGCAGAGCGCAACAAGCGAGTGCGCGCGGCGTTTCAGGCTGCAGGCGACCGGCTGGACAACTGCGCCAAAAGCAAACAGATTGATCTGACCCCACGTTCCCCCTCGGGCGGCTTGCCGGCCTTGAAAGCGCAATGGCTGGAAATGGCGCCGAAGCTGGCAAGATTGCGACCACCACGCGATGGCGCAGACCTGGACGAGACTATGGATCTGGTTTTCGAAATTGAGCAGCAGACTCAAGCCGCCTGTGGAACGCCCGATGATCTGGATCAAGCCCTTCTTCTACTTCTTCTTACTCAGGACCGCAGCGGAGTGGAAAGATGACCGGTCCTGGCGTTCCTGCGAGCGATAGTTTCCCCACTTCGTTGCCGGCCGACGGTTCAGCTCTCAAACGCGGGGGTCGATCCTGGTTCACCCTTAGCACCTCCCGCGAAGAGCGTTTCTTCCTGCTGCTGGCGGTTTTTATCGGACTGTTCTCTGGACTCGCCGTGGTGTGCTTCCGGCTGGCCATTGACTGGACCCGGATCTCGATGCTGGGTCCCGCCCCGGAGCCTCACAGCTGGCGTCTGATTGCAACGCCCACCATCGTGGGCCTGATCGTGGCCGTACTGGTGGTGCATGTCTTTCCGCTGGTGCGGGGCAGCGGCGTCAACCAGACCAAGGCCGCGCTGTACATCTATAACGGCTACATTCCATTTCGCACTGCGATTGGAAAATTCATCACCGCCGCCATGGCCATCGGCTCGGGCCAGTCTCTGGGGCCTGAAGACCCGTCGCTGCAAATCGGCGCCAGCCTGGCTTCGGCCCTGGGCCGGCGGCTCGAGCTCTCGCGCGAACGTTTGCGATTGCTGGCCCCGGTGGGTGCCGCGGCCGGACTGGCGGCCGCGTTCAACGCGCCCATTTCCGCGGTGCTGTTCGTCATCGAAGAAGTTATCGGCCGCTGGAGCGCGGGCATTCTCGGTTCGGTGGTGCTGTCGGCGGTTTCGAGCGTGGTGGTGGTGCGCTGGTTTCTGGGGTCGGAGCCGCTGTTTCGCATTCCCGCAGTCGGCCTGGTGCGGCCCACCGAGTTGCTGGCCTACGCCGTACTGGGAGTGGTGGGAGGACTGGCAGCGGTCATCTTTGCCAAGGCCATCGGCTACTTTCGTCCGCGCCTGCGGGCCTGGCCGCGCTGGACCCAATACCTGCAACCCGCGGCCGCCGGTCTGATCATCGGCATCATCGGCTTCCTCGGCGCTCCCCAGATCATGGGCGCGGGCTACGAATACATGGACCAGGCCATGCACGATCAGTTTACCTGGAAAATGCTGGCCATTCTGGCGCTGCTGAAAATCGTTGCCACCACGCTGTCATTCGTGAGTGGCGCTCCGGGCGGCATGTTTGCTCCCACGCTTTTTGTCGGCGCCATGCTGGGAGGAGCGGTCGGAGGCGTGGAACGCGCCTTGTATCCCGGCCTGACGGGATCCACGGCCACCTATGCCCTGGTCGGCATGGGGGTGCTCTTCGCCGCCTTCCTGCGTGTGCCCATGACTTCCGTCTTCATGGTGCTGGAAGTCAGCGGCAATTATTCCATCATCGTGCCCGTAATCTTAGCGAACACGCTGGCCTACCTGATCTCCCGCGGGCTGGAACCGGTGCCGATCTTCGACCTGCTCACTCGGCAGGACGGCCTTGACCTGCCTTCGCTTGAGGAGCAACGGGAGCAGACCGTCTTGCGGGTGGAAGATGCCATGAAACCCGCCCCCACTCCGGTGTTGGAAGCCCAATATTCCGTGGACCAGGCACTCCGCCGGGTGCAGGACTTGACCGGAACCTTTCTCGTCCGCATGAGCCCCAGCGGGTGGGGCAGTGTTACCCCCGACACGCTGAAGCGGTTGGTCGGCGAAGGCAAGGGGGAATTGTCGCTGGGATCCGCTCTGCCCATACGAAACCTGCCCTATCTTCATCCCGATCTGACCCTGGAAGCGGCGCTCCGCCACGTGTACCACGTGCCGCTGGTGCCGGTAGTCCATCGCGCCGATTTCCGGCGCCTGGAAGGCGTCATTTCCCGCGAAGATGTCCTGGAGAAATACAAAGAGCAGGAAGACGATTGACATGCTCAGCCGGTGTGGGTCGGACACTCCTGTCCGACGCTTTTGACCTGGATTTTGTTTTCTTAACGAATACCTTCAAACCCAAAAGCAACTTTAAGGGCGTCGGACAGAGCCTGCCCTAAGCGAAGTCGAAGGGGGTGTCCGACCCGCACAGGCCGAGCTTTTTTTACACATTGCGATGTGTGATAATACACACATGCCAACCAACCTGGCCCTGGATGATCGCTTGATCGAAGAGGCTCGCCGCGTCGGCCGGCACAAGACCAAGCGCGAAGCCGTGTCCGCCGCTCTTGCCGAGTACGTGAAGCGCCGCAAACAGCTCCGTATCCTGGATGTTTTCGGCACAGTGGATTTCGACCCAAAGTACGACTACAAGGCCGAACGTAACCGAAAACGCTCATGATGGTGCTGGTGGACACGTCCGTCTGGTCCTTGGCTTTGCGGCGAAAGCAATCGGATCTGAGTCCCCGAGAACAGGCCCTGAAATCCGCGTTGCAAGAATTAGTGGTGGACGGCCGCGCCCAGATTGTCGGCCCCGTCCGTCAGGAGTTGCTCTCCGGAATACGGGCGGAAGGAACCTTTCGCCGGGTGCGGGACGCTTTGAGAGCCTTCGACGAACCTCACCTCCGGGTCCAGGATTATGAAGAGGCGGCCCGCATGAGCAACATATGTCGTGCTCGAGGCATTGCGGGATCGGGAATGGACTTCCTGATTTGCGCCGTTGCCCACTTGCGCAATTGGGAAGTCTTCACGACGGATCGCGATTTTGTCCGCTACAACAAGGTCTTACCCCTAAGGCTCTATTGAGTTGGGAACGTACTCTTTATTTTTCAATACTTTACAAACCGTCCAATGCGCTATTCCCCCGCTAAACCCCCATTTTTCCCCTTTCATTGACATATGCTCGTCCTTCTCCCATGTCTTCAATAACATAAGGTCAGATTAATCCATCAGGCGGCAGACGCTAACGGGCGCTCCCCGGGTGAAGCTTGTACCAAGGTCACACCACGGCAGGGAATTTCCGGGTTCAATTCCGGAATTTCCGGTAAAAGACCAACTTGCCGCGGCATACCAGCACAGGAAAGCGAGAACGCATGCATAAGCCAGTCAAGTACGTGGAAAAAGCAGTGACAGTCGCCGCCAAAGGCGCGTGGGTGGTGTTCAACAGCCTGAATAAGATCAAGCAGAACCCATCGCCGACGCCGAAATGGTCGGAGAAGCCGCTGCTGAAGTCCTATGAGAAGACCAAGCCGCCCCTGGGCTGGCCCCGCTCCACTGACTCTCTCTGCCCCAAATGCGTGCCCGAAATCCGCCAGCAGATTCTCGACGGCAAGCTGCCATACGAAGTTCTCATGAACGAAAAGGTCGGCGAGATCAAGGCTGAAATCGTCGAGCGCGACGGCAAGATTCTGATGGTGAAAGACTGCGCCATCCACGGCCATTTCGAAGACGTGATGTCGATCGACACCGAATTCTCGAAGCATCTGGAAGATGTGTTCCCGGGCCGCGACATTCGCGCCCAC
>DATGYF010000151.1:0-3114 GCA_035298145.1 Terriglobales bacterium
GAAGGTTTATAGGCAAGTGCGTATTGGCTGCGCAGTTCTCGCCGTATCTTGTCGAATGCCCCAGCAATCGTGTGGTGTTCCGGATACTCGAGATAAGCACCACCGGTGGCTTCGGCCAGATGCTTTAGTATCGCTGCACCCCGCTTGTCCTCTTCTTCGCTGACATCGTCCACCCTTACGTTCACTGAGTAAATGGCGGCCTCAGCGTTCAAAGCATCGATGATCGTAGTGTCCATCGTAGTTCTGCTTTTGTTTTCCTCCCCGTCACTGACAAGAATCATGATCCGGCGCGCCGGACCGCGGTCCAAGGCAAGCCAATGGCTTGCATCCGAAACGGCGTCGTACAGTGCAGTCTGGCCCCCGGGCTTGAGGCATTTTACAAGCCTCGCCGTTACTTCCCAGTTGTTCGTGACGGGGGTTCTTAGTTGGACGTTCTGGTTAAATGCGAACAACATGACAGAGTCCAATGGCAGTGACATTTTCTTGAGAAATGACCCAATCGCGGCATTCTCCGTATCACGTTGTTGGGCCATCGACGCGCTGATGTCGAGAACCAGGGCGATCTTGATGGGGAGATCAGTCTCACGTTTAAAGAAGGTGAGCTTTGTCTGCTCCACGCCGTTATCGAGAATTGTGAGGTCTGACGGCCGCAAGTTGTTCACAAATTTCCCATTGTGTTCTGTGACGCTGAGTACAAGGTTAACTTCGTTAACATGTACATCTATCGTCTCGACCGGTCGGTTTACCGGGCGCAAGCCGTCAGAACCTGGGTCTGCGATTCTTGGCGGCCGAGTTGACTCAGACGGGAGGGGAGGGACAAGTGTCAGGAACAGAATCCCAATTCCGAATGCATAGAATCTCATAAGCCACACTCGCTTCGGCCTAGCAAGTGTAGCGCAGCAAATGAGGCTGTTTCACTGGCACAACTAACAGCGGTTCACTGGCACAATTGATAGTCTTATGGTGAGTAAGGGCCTGATTGGTTGACCTTAAATCGGCATTTCACTCATGGATCCAGGGCTGGCGAACAAACGGCGCCAACCTGGTGAGAACGCCTGCTAACATTGGACAAGCGGAGAGCCACACCCGTTTGCCCCTGTAAGTTTTGACAGTTGCCGGCTTTTCCTCAGTGAACACCTGAAAAGCGGCCATACATGATCAGTTCAAAACCGGCCATACTTTGGAAGCCGTCCAAGACATAGGTTGTTCTATCCTGCCGCCTGCTGCGGAGGCAAGCCTGTTTTTGTGCGCCAACTGCGGGGGCCGCATTTCAGAACGTGGCCATGATGCAGCAGGCGATCGAGCATGGCGGTAACCGCCGCGCTATCGCCCAGCAGTTTTCCCCAGTCCTCGACTGGTCGGTTTGAAGTAATCATTGTGCTAGCACGCTCATAGCGTCGCATGATGATCTCCAGGAGTTCCTCGGCGGCGGTGAGGGATAACTTCCGCATGCCCAAGTCATCGATGATCAGCAAAGGTACAGTGACCAGAGACTCGATGTGCTGTTTGCGCGTACCGTCGATCGAGGCTTCGGCGAGTTCCTCGAGCAAGGTATGGGTCTCGCGGTAGAGCACACGATAGCCTTGTTGGATGGCGGCCTGGCCAATGGCCTGTGCCAGATGGCTTTTGCCGCTGCCTGGTGGACCGACCAACAGTGAGTCTTCGTGACGGGCGATGAAGGCAGAGGTCGCCAGATCGAAAACCAGACTGCGATTCATCTTGGGATTGAAGCTGAAGTCGAAGTTGTGGAGGGTTTTTTGCGGATCGCGAAACTGAGCTTGCTTTCGCCGACGTTCCAGCAAACGGTCGCCACGACGGGTGAGTTCGTCTGCGACCAGGCAGGAGATCAGATCGATGGGTGCCATGGATTCGACCTGAGCCTGGTGCAGACGCATCTCGAGCACCGCCGCGATTCCACCCAGCCGCAGTTGTCGTAAAGCACGATTCAACTCGATGAGATTCATTCACTTTGCTCCTTGGTTTTGGTATGGATCAGATCACGGTAGTGCACCAGTTCGCGGATCAAGGGATCGACCTGGCGCAAACTGAGCGGGGCTTGCGGACAACGCTCAAGGTAGCGACGCACGAAACGATATTCGTGCACGCCCATCTCGAGGGCGGCAGCGCAAGCTTCATCGACGGCAGCGGTGCCGTACTTTTTGGCGAAGGAGAGAACGCCCAGGATGCGCCGCACGCCCACTTCGCCCTGCTGGCTATAGATAAGGTTGCAAAGTGTACCGACATGGGTGCCTACTCGGCCGGCACGGCCGAGCAACTGCACCACACGGAAGGGAATGCGCTGCAGGTGGTCCTCGGGCTGAATGCGGTACCAGCCCCGTTTCTGACGTACATGTTCTCGCAGGAGTAACCCGTTCTTGGGATCGAGGATACGAACGTAGAGCTCATCCCATTGGACTTTGACCCCACGTCCGATCCAGCCTGGCGGTAGACCGTAATACGCGGCTTCGACTTCGACACAGCCATCCAGATGCACCACCCGTTCGCCGTACTGGTAATAGCGGAACGGTTCCACAGGCAGCGGGAGCAAGGTTGGTTTTTCTTCTGCGAACATGGCGGCCACTTGCCGCTTCGTGGTGCCATGGATGCGCGTATCGGCCCAGTTCGTTTCCCAGCGATCCAGATAGGCTTGCCCTTCCTCCAAGCTCTCGAAGCGTTTTCCCTTGAGCGGCGTGTTTTTGGCGTGTCCGACGCTGCGCTCAACTTTTCCTTTTCGATCTGGATCCTGGATCCGGCAGGGGAGGGCGACCGCACCGTAATGAGCGAGCACGTCGCGATAGAGGGGATTGAGTGTGGCGTCGTAGACGTCGGGAACGATTACGCCTTCGCGAAGATTGTCTAGCACCAGGATGCGCGGAGCACCGCCTAATCGACGAAATGCCTTTTCGTGGAGCTCGGCCCAGATGCGCGTGCTGGAGCGGAAAACCAGCAGCCGTACCGCTTTGCGACTATAGCCCAGCGTGAGCACGAACAAACGGGTGCGTCGATACTTGCCGCTCTTCGCTTCGCGTACCATCGGCCCGCTGCCATAATCGACTTGACCCTCTTCTCCTGGAACGGTGAAAATCACCGCCCGCGCTGGCGGTACTTGGGCCC
>DATGYF010000152.1:0-10304 GCA_035298145.1 Terriglobales bacterium
GATCGCTGCCATTCCTGCTCCGCTGCTTCTACATTCGCTGCGGTTTGCTCCGCGACCATTTTCTGGATGGCATCAATCATTGGGTAGGGATTCTCGCTGGCGGGCACCAGAATCTGGACTTCGTCCCACAGCCACTGCCCGGTGGTCGAGAAATTAAAGAAGTGTCCTTCGATGGCGTAGCTGTTCACGAATGCGACTTTGCGCCCGGTGGGATGCCCGCTGTCCGTCCAGTTTCCGGTTTCGAGCAGCACGGTTCGCAGCAGGCCGATTTCAACCACTTCGCCGACTACTCCATCGATCTCTACCCAGTCGCCGACCCGCAGCCCGTTGCGTCCCATCAGCAGGAACCAGCCGATGAATCCCATGATGAAGTCTTTGCAGGCGACGGTAAGCCCGGCGCCGGCCAACCCGAGAATCGTCGAGAGTTGGTTGGGCACTCCGAACAGCATAAGCAGAATCACGGCCAGGCCCAGAGCTTGTACCGCGAACCGAATGACTCCGCGCAGAGTATGCAGGCGGGTGCGCTCCACCGCCAGTCCGACGAAGAAATGATCCACCAGTCGATTGCAAAGATACACGGCAAACACCACCAGCAGGATCAGCATTGCGAACTGCAGCATGTCGTGCAAAACCGCACTTTGCCGGGTCTTGACCACATCCAGCCAGTTGCCGTAGGCGGTGGCCAGATCATCCTGGTCCTGGATGCGTTTGTCGAGATCGCTGAGGTCCTTCTGGTCCACGGAAATCTGATGCAGGGAAGTGATCGCTCTCGCCGTGCTGGTTGAGGAGCTCGAATCGCTGCCCGTGGTCGCTGCGATTCCGCTTCGGGCCTGCTCCGTAATCGCCTCTTTGTTGGAGACCTCCATGTCCACCTGCGATTGCAGCCCTTTATGGCTCTCTCGCAGCTTGGCGGCAACCTGCCTGGCGTCTTCCATCGCGTGCTGCAACCGTACCGCCCGTTCACGCAAGCTTTTCCACGCGGACATCTCGGCGATCGCTGATGCCGAACCCTCCGCCGTACGGTTCTTGTCTATCGCCGTGGGAGGATTATTTGTCTCGTACTCTTTCTGCATGGCCTCGTGCCGGTTGAACTGGCGTTGTATCCTGCTGAGGCGGTCCGCTCCGGAGCGGATCAGGTCCGTTTTGACGGTTTCCAGTTCGTCCTGATCGAGTTCCAGTTTCGCCTTGGTCAAATCGATCCGCTGCTGCAGAGCATCTCGTGCGCGCCCGTCTTTTTCGGTCGCCATCTGCTTCTGTAGGCGGTCGATCCGTTCCTGGTCTTCGGCCACCGCCGCCTGCGCCTGATCGGCCCGGGCAAACAACTTCTTGCTCTCCGGAGTGGGCGGCGCCGGATGCTCCGTAGCCTGCCGCATTTCGTAACTGAAAGCCACGTCCACAGAATGGTCTGCGAGTTTGAGCGCCTGCCGCGAATATCGTTGCTCATCCCAGCCTGAGGCGAGCGCTGCCATGGCGCGGGCGGTCGTCAGGGGTTGCTCATCCACGATCGGAGGCCGGCGCGTGCGTGAGCTGGAATTCAACTGCGCCGATTGCCGCGTCAGAATCAATCCGACCGCGGCCGCCAACACCAGGGTCAGGAGCCCTAGCGTCACGATCCATTGATGAGCTCTCATCCACATAATTGCTGCTTCACTCTGAGGGAATTATACGGGCGGAAGCGCTGCCCCGAATCTACTCACTAGTGCATTACAGCGAACCCGACGCAGCAGCACCGCCGTAACCTGTTTGTTCGCTTGCGACGCGGTTACAATCCGCCGCATGGGCGACTACTTGCGAAGCGTGCTGGCGCAGGACTGGCGCCCCACTTCGCGCTACAGTGTCGCCGCCTGGCTCGTCTTTTATGTAGTGTTCCTGATCTACGCGTTCAGCAAGCATGGCGCTTTTCTCGTCATCGATCTAGCCAATCTGGTGGTGCACGAAGGCGGACATCTTCTGCTCGGCTGGTTTGGTCCCACGCTCGGACTCTGGGGAGGCACGATTTTGCAGTGGATGGTACCGCTGCTTCTGGCGGCATACTTTGTTACCCAGCGACAGGCCGCCGCCTTCGCGTTCTGCTCGTTCTTCTTCTTCGAGAACTGGCTCTACACCGCCACTTATATGGCTGACGCCCGCGCCATGCTGTTGCCCCTGGTCACCGCCGGCGACTCCGATTACATCGAACACGACTGGCACACCATCTTTTCCGGTCTGGGCGTGCTGCAATACGACACCAGGATCGCGGCGGTGGTAAGTTTTCTGGGGTGGTGCGGCATGATCGCGACGGTGGTGTGGCTCATACGGCGAAGCCTGAACGATGTTGCGACCAGCCCTGTAAATCCCCGAGTGTCATCCTGAGCGCAGGCCATGCGTTCGCTTGCGAACGCATGGCCGGAGTCGAAGGACCCCTATCATCAAGAGAAAGTTCGTAGGAAATAGAATTTGAAGCTCGTTCACCGGCCTCGATTCACCATAGGGGTCCTTCGACTTCGCAAGATGTTTCGCAAGCGAAACATCTTGCTTCGCTCAGGATGACAGGAGCAACTTAATCGCAGCCCGCTTGCGCCCCTATTGCACCGGCGCGTCCTGCTTCCGGAAGTGATCCAGAATCGCCTCTGCCTGGCTGCGCGTGACCACTGATGACAGCGCCGCCGAATCCGCCTGCTTGATGGCCTGCACGCTGCCAAAATGTTGCAGCAACCGCCGAGTCGTGCTCTCTCCCACGCCCGGAATTTCCCGCAGTTCGGTGGAGCGGTCGCGCATCTGGCGGCGCTTGCGATGGAAAGTCACAGCAAAGCGGTGCGCCTCGTCGCGGATCAGTTGCACCAGGTGCAACACCGGCGAATGATGGTCAAGAGCGACCGGTTCACTCTCCTGCCCATAGACATAGATAATTTCTTCGCGCTTGGCGATGGCGGCCAGCGGTTGGTTGATGATCTCCAGCGCTTCGAGGGCTTCGGCGGCAGCATGCAACTGTCCCAGGCCGCCGTCGATCAGCACCAGGCTGGGCATTTTCTTTTTCTCTTCCTGAATGCGCTTGTAGCGGCGAGTGACCACCTCGCGCATGGACGCGAAGTCATCCACTCCAATCACGTCGCGGATGATGAATTTGCGGTAGTCCGACTTCTTCATCTGGCCGTCCTCCCACACCACCATGGAAGCCACGGTCTCCGCGCCCTGAATGTGCGAAATGTCGAAACACTCGATGCGCTTCGGCAATTCCGGCAGGCCCAGGGCATCCTGCAACGCCTCCTGAATGGCTTTCGCGTTCGGCTTCATCACCCGGAAGCGCTGGTCGTACGACTGCTTGGCGTTGTTGCCGGCCAAATCAAGAAGCCCGCGCTTATCGCCACGCTGTGGAACCAGGATATGAACCCGTGTGGGGCGGGCGCCCTCGCCCGCCACCTGCTCGGAGAGCAGATCTTCCAGTGCCTCACGATCCTCGAAATCAACCGGCACATAAATATTTCGCGGCACGTAAGGCTGGCCAATATACAGCTGCTTCACGAAAGCAGAAAAGAATTCACCGGGATTAAAAGATTCAATGGAGCGCGGGCTATACTCGCCCGTCAAGGGCCCGGCGGATTCCGGCAGGTCCTCCCAGAAAAACTCCCGCCGGTCGAGCACTCGGCCGCCGCGCATGTGGAACAGGTTCACCGCCAGCATGCCGTTTTCGAAGTGGTATCCGAAGACGTCAGCGTCATCGCCCTCCACGGCCGCGATGCGCTGCTTTTCCTGCAATTGCTCCACGGTCGAAATCAGATCGCGATATCTTGCAGCACGTTCGTACTCTTCTGCCTCAGCCGTCTCCTCCATACGCTGGCGCAGTGAGCGCAAGAGGTCTGTAGGCCGGCCTTCCAGAAACAGCTTCACGTCGCGCACCGCTTCCTGATAAATCTCCGGTGTGGTCAGTCCTTCCACGCACGGACCCAGGCAGCGTTTGATGTAGTACTGCAGGCACGGCCGCGGATGAAACCGCGTCAGGTCCACCTTGCACGACGGAACCATGAAATGCCGGTGGATCAGGTCAACGATGCGATACGCCAGGTTCGCGGGAAAATAAGGGCCGTAATATGAGCTGCCATCCTTCCGCAGTCGCCGCGTGACGTACACCCGGGGAAAGCGTTCGCCCAGAGTAAGCTTCACGTACGGATAAGTCTTGTCGTCGCGCAGCAGGATGTTAAAGCGCGGCTGCTTCTGCTTGATCAGGTGGTTCTCAAGCGCCAGCGCCTCCTTGTTATTGGCCACGACGATGTAATCAACGTCCACCGCCTCCCGCATCAGGGAATCAGTCTTTGCATCCTCCCAACGCCCTTCGCGGAAATAAGACGAAACCCGGCCGCGCAAGTTGTTGGCCTTGCCGACATAGATGACTTCGCCCTCGGCGTTCTTATAGAGATAAACACCGGCAGACGCTGGCAAACTGCGGATTTTAGCCTGAAGGTCCATCTGGCAGATCTGGGAAGATCTATTTTAGATGAATGGGATGGCTGCCCGGGTGCCGCTTAGCGACTGCGCTGCGGGCCTAACTCCACCCCGGCCATCCTGAACGGGCCTCAGGCGGGAGGATCTGGCGCGCAGCATGGGAACCCCCAATGTGTTACAATCCATACCTATGGGTCACACATTAACAATACGTCTTACGGAAGAGCTGCTGGCTTGGCTCAAGGAAGTCTCGCGCCGAACCGGCGTGCCGGTCGGGCGGATCATTCGCCAGCATCTGGAAAGCGCCAAGTCGGAAAAAGGAAATCAACAATTTCTGCGGCACGCCGGAAAGATTAACGGACCGGCCGACCTCTCCTCACGCAAAGGATTTTCGCGGCGATGAAGGGAATTGCCGACACTGGATTCATCGTTGCCTTCGGCAATCGTGCAGACCGTCATCATCTCTGGGCCGTGGATCTAGCCAGGACCATCACCGAACCTTTACTCACCTGCGAAGCGGTTCTGGCCGAGGCCGCATTTCAGCTGGGATCGAGCGCCTATGTTCTCTCTCTGGTGCACGATGAAATGCTGCGCCTCGCATTTGATTGCGCCCGCAACTTCGAGCAGCTATGCGACCTGGCCCGCCGCTACGAAGATCGTAAACCCGACCTGGCCGACTTATGCTTGGTCCGTATGAGCGAACTGTACCCCCGTCACGCGGTGATCACAGTGGATGAGTACGATTTCAGAGTCTATCGGCGCAACAAGCGGGAAGTTATTCCGATCATCGTTCCTCCACATGCATAAGTCTGCACCATATAAAATTTCCCCAGTTCATGTATCGCCTTTGCACGAAAGTTGCTGGCCCGGGGCGCCCGCCACTTCGAAACGGCGCTGTAACATCTTAAGAATGAGCGTGTTACAGGAATGCCGCGCCATTTCCACCGTTGGCACCTTCCGTGCTCTTGTACAATGCGAACGCGAGAAAAGCCCCTCCCCGGCTAACCGCGTCAACAGAATTTAGAATCAAAGCAGTTAAGTTTTGCGAGATGAGTGAGGAAGGAGCCCTCCTACAATGAATCGCACTTCGTTAATCGTTCTACTGGCGACAAGCATGGCGGCTACGGTCGGATGCGCCAGCAAGAACTACGTCCGTCAAGAGACCACGCCGCTGATCAACAAGACCAATGAGCTTGACGATCTGACTGCCAAGAACACCAACGCCATCAAGGATGTGGATGCGCGCGCGCAAGCCGGCATTCAAGAGGTGACGGCCAAGGCCGCCGAGGTTGACCAGAAGGCGCAAGCCGCTGCCACCCAGGCGGGAGAGGCCCAGACCCAGGCCGACAACGCCGTTCATCGCGTCGATTCGCTGCAGAACACCGTGGCCAATCTGGACAACTACCGCGTGGTCACCGAGACCGCCGTTCATTTCGGTTTCGACAAAGACAACCTGACCAAGACCGCGCAGGAAGCCCTCGACCAGCTCGCCACTGACGTGGCCAGCGCCAAGGGTTACATCGTTACGGTCGAAGGCGGTACGGACTCGGTAGGCGACGCGGAATACAACTACGCCCTCAGCGAGCGCCGTGCCAATGCCGTGATTCAGTACCTGGCTTCGAAGCACGGCATCCCGGCTCACAAGATCTATTTGATCGGGCTGGGCAAGGACAAGCCGGTGGATTCGAACAAGACCCGCGATGGACGCGCCAAGAACCGTCGCGTGGATGTCCGTCTCATGACCAACTCGGCAGACGCTACGGCTCCCGCGCAACAGCCAGCGCCGACAGCTTCCGCTCCGCCGTCCATGTAAGAGATCCTCCTCTCCGAGGATTCAAGAACTCGAGCTGCTCCACTTCCCCTGGTGGAGCAGCTTTTTTTTCTTGCTGTGTGGCGCGGGCGCCCCGCCCGCGGCCTTTGACTTTGATCTGACGGCTTTAGACTGTTGATGTGACTGCCCCTCACCTCCTCTCGCGGGCGGGGGCGCCCGCGCCACACTTGCTGACGCCCGAGTTACAATAGAGCCATGCGGCGACTGATTTTTCCGCTGGCGGTGTGCCTGAGCGTGGCCGTCCCAGGCGCGGCCCAGGCCCAGGAAGGTGACAAGGATTCAAATCAGAACCAGCCTCCTCCGCGCTCCGAGCGCAGCCGGGAAGCCGGAGAAAGTTCCAGCCGCGATACCCGCATCGACCTCAGCCCTCCCCCGAATGACGCCAAGGACCATCCCAACAGCGCCCTTCCCGCGGAGGATACAGATGAGAATGCTTCCGGCGGCGTCGGGGAATTTCATCCCTTCGACCCGCACCGGGCCCTGAAGGACATCGAGGTCGGAGACTTTTATTTCAAGAAGAAGAATTACAGCGCCGCGCTCGACCGTTACCGCGAAGCCCTGTTCTACAAGCCCAATGATGCCACGGCCAACTTCCGCATGGCCCAAGCGCTCGACAAGCTCGCCCGACTCGACGAAGCCGCCGAACACTATCAGGAGTATTTAAGGATCCTGCCCAACGGACCGCTGGCAGAAGAAGCGAAGAAGGCGCTCGAGAAAATCAAAACCAGCGCGCCCTCAGGAAAAGCCCAGGCCCGGGAATAACCTGCCGTCAAGACAAACTCTCCAGCTGACATCCTGAGCGAAGTGACTGCTTCGCGAAGCGAAGCAGTCGTGCAGTCGAAGGACCCCTATACCAAGATCAAAGCCGGGTCGCGCGGCCATATTTCATCCTCGTACTATACAAAATCCCAGCGACCGGCAGCGATTGCGGCTCATAGATGTCCTTCGAATTCGTCTGCCCATTCGCAAGCGAATGGACAGAACTCCCCTCAGGGTGACACCTTAAAGAGTTTCGAAAAGAAGAGTTCATGCCGCACCGATAAGTCACGCAGTCGAAGCATTGCTAAAGGCGGCAACAACGCGGGCGCGCTTGCTCGTGAAACCCCTTAGCAACCGCCGAACCCATGAACATCGCTGGTAGCCGGGGCCCTACTTTTCCACCCGGATAAAATCCCCGCTGGAAGCATTGACTGCCACCCGCAGCTTGTAATCGTCACGGTTGTTGCCGTATATCACATGCCAGATAAGCTCATTGGTCGGCCGGCTCCAATCGAGTATGTACAACACCGGCGTGTCAGGTTCCTTGGCCAGCAACTTCTCCCCGCCATGTTTCTGGGCAGTTTCCAGGGCCTGGTCCGAATCCACCTTGAGAAAAGCCACGTCAAAAATCTGAGTCGAAGTGTTGCTGGGACTATAAGTATCTTCGGTTCCCGGATTGATGCCGCGATCGGACGAAACCTCACCTGACCAGGTGTAGGCCTTCACGCCGCGCTGCAGGGGAGAACCAAAGGAAGCGCGCCACACCGCCGACTTTCCTTCCTTGCCCTTGGAATCATCGGTGATCATCGATTCCAGCCGGTAAGGCTGGGCATCGCGCGCCCAGCCGCGTGCAGCAATGAAAAGTTTCTGGAAGGCGGCGCGCCCGGTGACAAATTCCGCCGGCTTGGGCTGCGGTTTCTCGACTTGTGCCGGTTTGGAGGTTTCCGACGAACACCCAGCCATCATCACCAGCGCGAGCATCGCCATCAGCAACTTCTTCATAGCCACCTTCCTGTCATGCGTATGAAATTTTGCAACCGGAAATGCCGGAGTTATTCTACTAGACGAAGCAGTTCGAGGGATCATGGATTCGTATCTGGAACGTTTGCAGCAGGCCATCGCTTCCGCCACTCACGGCATGACCCCCGATGAGCTTATGCGCCACGCGGAAGGGAAGTGGTGCGCGGCAGAAATACTCGAGCATCTCTACCTGACCTACGCCGGAACCCAAAAAGCTTTTGAGCGCTGCCTGAAAGCGGGCAAGCCGCTGGCGGGAGTTCCCACTTTCAATCAAAGAGTGGCCGCGGCCGCAGTCACAGGGCTCGGATATTTCCCGGGCGGACGGAAATCGCCCGATCAGGTTTTGCCCCGAGGCATGTCCGTGGACAAAGTCGTTGCCGATATCGGTCCCCAGATTGCCGCCATGGACAAGCTCATCACGCAATGCGAGGAGCGTTATGGCTCGCGCACCAAAATTCTGGACCATCCCGTGCTCGGCCCGCTGACAGCCAGGCAATGGCGGAGGTTTCACCTCGCCCACGGACGCCATCACGTCAGGCAGATTCTGCAACGACGACCGACCGCAGCCCCACGCTAAGGGAGAAAAAGCCCCCGGCCTGAACCGGAGGCTTTCGTAAATCCACAAACGCCCGCGCTGCTGCGCTACTTGGAGGGCACGCCCGCCTTGCGCGCCTTTTCCTTCAGATCGTCCACGGCTTTCTTGGCATCATCGAGAGCCTTTTGTTTCTTGGCCAGGTCCTGTTTGTACTGCGCGTCTTCCTTGTCCCATGAACCCTGGTTGCGCAGGCGATTGCCGGCGTCGGCATAGAAAGCGGCGGCGCGCAGGCGATACTCGCGCTGAGTCACATCCACTTCACGCGTGAGCATGTCCACCTTGGCCTGCTGCTCGGAAATCTTCTGTTTCCATTCATCGTTCGCTTTGTGCGCGTCGGAGCTGTCCGCCGGTTTGCCGGCATCCTGCGTTGCTGGCGTGGAGGGCTTGGTTCCATCCTTAGGCTGCGCCGAGCTGTCACTCGGGGTTGAAGCCGCGTTAACGTCTTCCGGAGACGATTCCGTGGCATTTCCCACCACGCTGATCTTGTCGGAGGTGGGCAGATTGTCGTTGTCGTACTTCTTGGCCGACGCCGGCTTTTCGTCCTTGCGGATGCCGCGGGCATAGTCGCCCAAGGATTCAGTTTGCGCGCCGGCCAGAGTGACCAGCATGCCCGCCAGAACGGCCTCGGCCAGAAAAACATATCCCATACGCTTCATAGAATGCTCCGTTTCTTTCAGTCGTGCCGCTTCAAGCCAACCGAGGCGGCATTCGACGTAGTTAATTCAAGCTTTCGAACCTGCCCTCGCGCCTTTCGCGCCGGCCAGAAACCCGCCAATCGTACGATCCAGGTGCGCTGCCTCCACGGCAATGTCGGACGCCAGTTGCCGCGCCAGTTCCGGTTCGCGGCTGGCCGCCAGCTGTTGGGCATAGCCCGCGATAGTGGTCAGCGAGTTGCGCAGGCCCAGTGCCATCTCGGCGGACATTTCCCCGCGCAACTCCTCCTGGCGGCGAATCTCGGTCACTTCCGTCCGGTCATTGATCAAACAAGCAACGCCCAAACAAGCAACGCCCAAACCAGCAACGCCCAAACCAGCAACGCCCTGACCAGCCATGCCCGGGCCAGCCGCGCCCGGAGCCTCGCTGTCCGGCGCGTGCACCGGGCTTATCGTAATATCCAGCGCCCGTTCCTCGCCCGCCGGCGTGCGATAACGCGCTTCCAGCCGCTGAAATCGGGTCTTTTCCCGCAAGCCGGCGTTGACTGCTTCAGCCAGGTTCGCGTAAGTAGTTTGGGATGACGAAATCAATTCGGCTTCGCGAAATATTTCAGACGCGCTCATCCCCGTGGGCGAGGCGAAGCCCAGGATCTGCTTGGCCGAAGCATTGGCCTGCCGCACCAGCCCGTTGGGAGTGAAGAAGAGTACACCCGATGAAAGATTCGCAAGCACGGCGGCGCTGATGTTCTCCGACGTCCTGGCGCGTCGCCGCTCCGCCACCTGCAGGCTCTGCAGTTCGTGCTTCTGCTGTTTCAGTTGCTGAATCACGGCATGATAGGTGTGCAACGGGAAACTCTCGGATGCCGAAGATGCGGAGGCATCGGAAAAAGAAGCTTCGTCGCTGATACTCCGGCGCATCCGTTTGATCAACAGCAGGCCCACTACAAAGGCAAAACTGCCGGCCACGAAAACCAACGCCATGCGCAGCACGATGGGATTGGTCAGCAGCTTCACAACAACCCCCAGT
>DATGYF010000153.1:0-5268 GCA_035298145.1 Terriglobales bacterium
TCCAAATACCTGCACAAGGAAAAACTGGCCATACTGGTGGTGGGCAATCCGCCGGAGTTTGACAAGCCGCTGTCGTCGCTGGGCGCGGTGACCAACATCGACATTTCGATTCCGCCACCCCCGGGCGGGCCGCCCCAACCGGCAGCCAAGCCGGCCCAGTAGCCGGAGAGCGAAGCCGCCGACCACATGGAGAGCATCGGCCAAGTTGCCGCCGCGATGTACTTCATTCGGTCCGCATCGTCCCCCGATCCACTGTCCGCCCTGCGATCACCGGTACTGTGGGGGATCGCGGGTGTGGGTTTCGGAGTCTTCCTCTTCTTCCGCGGCTTCCCTTTTCTTAAGCGCAAGCGTCTGATCCAGAACACGCCCACATCGACCATTCGCGCCGCGGCGCTGGGAGCGGTAGAAGTAAGCGGCACCGTCGTGGGACCGTACACTCTCATCTCGCCGCTTTCCGAATCAGACTGTTTCTACTACCATGCCGTGGCGCGCACCACCGGAGAAGAAGAGAAAAAAGCGGCGGAGGAAGTCCTGTACGCTCCCTTTTTCCTCGATGACGGCACGGGACGCCTGATGGTCGATCCACGCGGCGCCGAGATGGAACTTCGGCCTTCCGTCGATGAGGAATACTCGCCTGCGACAGGCGACGCCTTCACCCGGCATTTTCTTTTGCGCCGCGGTCTTTCCAGCGCTATACCGGCGACCCTCCAGGAATACTGCATCCGCCCCGGCGACCACCTGTTCGTCGTCGCAACGCTGCGAGAAAATCCCGGATTCGAAAACGCGGCCGACCGTCTGGCCGGTGACGCTGCCCAGGAACACCAGGGATTTCTGAGCGCGGCCGCAGCCGATCTCCAGCGGCGGGCTGCGATCGAATCCATGCTGCCTGCCCGTAGCCCGGTCCCGCCCGAGGCCCCCGCACTCGAAACCGAAGCGTTCGATCTCACCCCCCCGGTACTGCTGATGAGAGGCACGTCTGATGAGCCATTCTTCATTTCGTGGCGCAGCCAGCGCGATGTAATTCAGGAGTTGACAACGCTGTCTGTACTCTACATCTGGGGCGGCCCAGTTCTTGCCTTGGCCGGCATGTGGCTGCTGGTCAGCCACCTACTCTAAATGCCAATGGAGGACGAGCGCGTAAGCCCGGCCTCCATCAATTCGCCCGCGCAAATGCCTTGACACCCGATTTGCCAACGCTTAATCTTAGAGCGAATAAAAAGCGAATACCATGGCCACCCTTCCCCTCCTGCCCCCGTCTGGACCGATACTGATTGGCATCGCCCGCCTTGCCGCCGAGGGCGAATCCCTGCGCCAGGGGCATGAAGTCGAGTACTTCACCCTGCCCGTACGTTCCCTGCTCAACCGCTGCACCGGCGTCCGCATGCCCTTTACCTGGACCATCAATCCCTACCGCGGCTGCGAATTTGCCTGCAAGTATTGCTATGCCCGCTACACCCACGAATTCATGGAAATGCGCGACGGCGTGGATTTCGAGCAGAAAATATATGTCAAGCAGCATGCCGCCGACTTGCTGCGGCAGGAGTTGCACCATGTCAAGCCGGGCGAGCAGATCGCGCTCGGCACCGCCACCGATCCCTACCAGCCGGCCGAACGCCGGTTCGAGGTGACCCGGGCCATTCTGGAAGAATTCACCCGCCACCAGGGACTCGATCTGGGTATCGTCACCAAAGGCAACCTGATTCTCCGCGACCTGGACGTGCTCCAGCAGATTGCACGATACAACCACCTGACGGTGCATGTAACGATTACGACTTTGAACATTGGCCTTGCCCGCATCCTCGAGCCCAGGGCGCCGCGCCCCGATCTTCGTATGGAAACCGTCCGCCAGCTGAATGAGGCAGGCATCGAAACCGGTGTGAGTTGTTCCCCGGTAATTCCCGGCATCACAGACTCGCTCCGCAATCTGGAAGCATTGGTGCGCGCCACCGCGGAAGCGGGCGGAAAGCATATCTTTGCCAATCCCCTGTTTTTGAAGCCATGCTCGGCGGCGGTCTTCATGCCTTTTCTCGAAAAGGAATTTCCCCAGCTGGCGGCCGGCTACCGGGAGCGCTACAAAGATCGCGCCTTCCTGCCCAAGACCTACGGCAAGCGGATTTCGCAGCTGATGACCAGTCTGCGGCAGAAATACGGGATGCCACATCGCGACCGGGAAAGACGCCAGGAGCCGGCTCCGGCGAAGGAATCGCAATTGAAGCTTTTCTGAGAGATTCCGATTCAACCGCAAGAGACTCGACTTTGACCTTTGTAGCGCCGGCGTCTCGCCGGCTGTCGGGCGGGCATCCTGCCCGCCCCCGAGGGCAAGATGCCCCCGAGCCAGCCGCCAGTATGCCGGCGCTACATGAATCTGATACGCAAAGCAGAGCCACCTGATCGGTTGCGGCTCGCACTCTCTCCCCGCTAGCGCGCTCGACCCCACGCGGGCGGGCCGCCCGCGACCACATCGGACGCGGCTCGACTATAATTCGTGCTCGACCCATGCCTTCCTCCAGCTCCAGACCCGCAGAGCCGGCGCCCCCTGGCGTAAAAGGTCAGCTCAACCAGTTCTGGCAGCGGGTGACCGACGGGCTTGAACTCAACCAGCTCTGGACCCAGTTCCACACCGACGCGCGCGCCAGTTTCCGGCTCTACCAGCGCGACTACGGCGCCCGGCGGCGACAGGAGACCCAGCCCCACGGCGTATTCCATACGACGCTCGAATTTCTCTGGGCCATTCTGGAAAAGCTGAGTCCGGCACGGCGCGTCCTGCTCCTGGTGGGGATCATGTTCCTGATTTTTCCCGGCGGCGGGTTCAGTCATTCAGGAAAAGCTGGAGCCGTCGAAGTGGTTGAGTTTGACTTTCATTTCTACGGCGGCCTGGTACTGTTCGTCCTGCTGATGCTCGAAGTCTCGGACCGGGTGGTCATGAAACGCGATCTGGAAATCGCGCGCGATATCCAGAGCTGGCTTCTGCCGGCAACTCCTCCCCAAGTGCCGGGGATGGCAATTGCCTTTGCAACCCGGCCTGCCAATACCGTCGCCGGAGACTACTACGATGTATTCGCCCGCCCGGTCAGCCCTTCCGGTGAGACCCGCTTTCTGCTTGCCGTCGCCGACGTCGCCGGAAAAAGCATACCCGCAGCCCTGCTGATGGCTACGTTTCAGGCCAGCCTCAAAACTCTCTCCGCCATTCCCTGCTCCCTGGCCGAACTGGTCACGGGGATGAACCGGTATGCCTGCACCAACAGCCAGGGAGGACTGCGCTTCACCACCGCTTTCCTGGCCGAGTACGATCCGGCGAGCCGGGCGCTTACCTACATCAATGCCGGACACAACACACCCATTCTCCGGCGCAGCGCCGGCGACGTGGAGCGATTGACGGTCGGTGGACTGCCCCTCGGGATCCAGGCCGAAGCCGGCTATGAATCCGGCAGCCTGGTCTTGCAGGAGGACGATTGGCTGGTAATCTTCACCGACGGCCTGGTCGAAGCCCTGAATCAGCGCGAAGAGGAATATGGCGAACCGCGCCTGCTGGAGGTGCTGAATGCGGGCGCAGCCAGCACTCCGGACGAAATGCTGCGTCGCATGATGAGCGATGTGGATGGCTTCGTGGGCGCAACTCCGCAACACGATGACATCACCTGCCTGCTGGTGAAGGTCGGCTAGATCGTCGCGTCCTATGATGGAGGACGGGAGTCCTCGCCCGTCCGCTGCGAAGACGGGCGGAGACACCCGTCCTCCATAAGCGACCTCTACCTTCTCTTGCGCCGCGCGAAGAGCAAACCCAGCCCCGCGCCCAGCAACAACGTGCCCAGCAGCTTCTTCTTGTCTCCCACCGCGACGAACTGAGTTCCCTGCGGACCGACCTCGAAAACGCCCACGGGAATAGCTCCGACACCGCCTCCGCCTCCGCCACCCTCGCCGCGCGCAGTCTTGATTTCCAGTCCGCCGCTGCCCGTTCCGCCGCCAAAGCCATAAGCAATCTTGGCCACCGGAATAATGGTTTTGTCGCCCGCGACGATCGGTTCTCCGAACACGCTCGTGACTTGTGCGCGGGTGGAAAGGCTCTCGTGCAATGATTGCAACAAAGTCAAACTGCTCATAGAAGAACTCCTTTTCCGAGTAGCGCCGGCGTCCCGCCGGCTGTCCGGAGGGCATCCTGCCCTCCGCTGCGAGGGCGAGACGCGCTCGCGACAGCCGGCAAGATACCGGCGCTACATATTCATCACTCCAGCATACATGCGGTGGAAGGCGTGCACTCCCGCCTCCTGCTTGATGCTGTAACGCCCCCGCTGGTAGCTTCGCGAGTGCAGATTTCTTTGCACGGTCTCGCAAATTCCCACATCTTCCATCTGAATCTGGTCGCTGAACTCCACCGAAGCTTTGGCCGCCGCACTGCCCAGATCTTTTTCCGGCAGATACCACTCGAATATCGCCAGCGACCGGTCGGCCGAAAGCGGCTGCACGATGTTCAGCGAAACATTATCGGGATAGCAGTTGAGCATCCAGTTGGGGAAGATCCAGAAGTAGTCCGTAGTCAGGTCCTCGGCCGCTTCCTGGTAACGGCGTGGCATCGCGTCTCCCGGCTGCGCCCCGCGGATCGGACTGAATTGCCGAACGTGGCGGGCATAAGGCTCGACCGTGTAAGCGTTGTAATCCAGTTCCCGGTTCAAGCCAGGATGGACGCTGGGCAAGTGGTAGCCTTCGAGATAATTGTCCACATAAGTCTTCCAGTTGCACTTCATCTCGTAAGTGCGCCGTTCGAAGAGCTTCATTCCGGCAAAACCAAAGCGCTCGGCTTGCTGGGGAAGCTGGCCCAGAGTCTTCGCCAGGGGCTCAGCGTCAGGATCAAGGTTGACGAAAATCAGATTGGACCATTCCTCGGCCCGCACCGGCGCCAGGGTGAATTCCCCGGCATCGAAGCCCGGCTGCCCGTCAAACTCCGGCGCGCTGATCAGCGCTCCGTCCAGCCCGTAAGTCCAGCCGTGATAGCCGCAGCGAAACAGCTTGCGCGATCCGCATCCTTCGGCCGGAGGCCCGGCGCGGTGGCGGCAGACGTTATAAAACGCTCGCAACTCACCCTGGGCGCCGCGCACCAGCAACAGAGGCTCGCCCAGCAGCTCCGTGGTAAAGAAGTCGCCCGCCTTCAGCAATTGCTCGTGATGCCCCACCACTTGCCAGGTACGAGCAAAGATGCGATCTCTTTCCCGCGCGCCCACCTCAGGGTCGGTGTAGAAAAGGGCCGGAATCGACCACGCCCGGGAAATGTCG
>DATGYF010000154.1:0-2006 GCA_035298145.1 Terriglobales bacterium
ACTTTTTGATTCGCGCACGGTGCGGGAGAATGTGGCCTTCCGCCTAATGGAAGAGGGTAAGGTATCCGAAGAGGAGATCGAGCGGCGGGTGCGCGAGGCCCTGAGTTTCGTGGAATTGGAACGGACCGTGGATATGTTCCCCTCGGAACTCTCCGGTGGAATGCGCCGCCGGGTGGCCATTGCCCGCGCCATCGTCACGCAGCCTGAAATTCTGCTCTACGATTCGCCCACGGGCGGCCTGGACCCGGTGACCTCCACCACCATCGTGGAGCTGATCGTGAAACAGCGGGACGTGTACAAGACCAGCTCGCTGATGGTCACGCACCGCCTGCAGGACGCGTTCATCATGGCCACCCACTACTTCGATCGCACTGCCAACAAGATGCTGCCGTTGCCCAAGGGCGTGCACTGCGAAGTGCCGCTGGCATTTCTGATCCTGCGCGACGGCAAAGTGATTTTTGACGGTGATATCGATGAACTGGCGAAGACGCGCGACGAGTACATCCGAGAGTACATCGCTTAGGGAACGCTTCTAGCTGCTAGCCTCTCGCTTCGTGTCGTCCTGAGCGGAGTAGCTGCTTCGCTTGGCGAAGCAGCTGCGCAGTCGAAGGACCCCTACCCCACGAAACGACAATGTAGGCGCGAGCGTCCCGCTCGTGCGGCGGCGTCCCGAATGATGCACAGGTGGGAAGCTCTCGCCAGTGTGTCAGCGGGATGAGTCGCGGCGGCAGTTAGGCAACAGGGGTCCTTCGACTCGTCCGCCTCTTCGCCAGCGAAGAGGCGGACTCGCTCAGGGTGACAGGTGGCCGGGATGGGATCGTGCCGGCTAGCTGGCTTTGGCGCCTTCCGCTATTGCCTTGCGCCGGGCCTGGACGCGGGCTCCAATGAGCTTCAAACGCTCCTGCCCGGACTTGGAACCCATAATCACTTTTTCGACGTTCCGGAAGAGCGTAGGGGCCTTCATCTTCTCGCGCGTTTCTTTCAGGATGGGTTGAATTTTGGCGAAGAGAAAAACCATTTCACCGCTGGAACCACCCTCGAGGAACAAATCGGCGTTGAGAATGCCGCGATTCACGAACGACGCTGCCATATCCCAATAGCCGGCCACTTGACGGAACCAGGCATTCTCGTCGGTTCCCAGGGCAGAGGCGACTTTGATGATATCGTCGGCCGTCATTGGCCAGAAAGTCACGAGCCACCAGCTGCGGGCCTTGCGCATCTCGGGCTCGCGTCGGAGATCGTAGAGTTTCACAATCAGTTGCGCGTCAGCAGCTGTCGGTCTTGCCATTCCATTCCTCGCGTGTTTCAGCCTGGTTATCGTTCGTGACGCTGCGGCACCAGCGTGGACGCTCGCGCCTATGTTTAACCTAAGTTGTCGATGTTGCTGAAGCGGCTTCTGCGGGTATCTCGCGCTCAAAGTCGCATTCTTTATTTGGGCACGCGATTACGGGGCCCGCCTTCAGCATTTTCTCTACCAGGTACTCGCTGCCGCAGCTCGGGCATTTTTCCGCCAGCGGCTTACCGGCGGAAGTGAACTTGCACTTGGGGTAATTTCCGCAACCGTAGAATGTGTTGCCCTTGCGCGCCTTCTTCTCAACCAGGTCGCCGTCCTTGCAGAGCGGGCATTTCACCCCGATGTAATTCTGCTTCACGTATTTGCATTCGGGATAGCCGCTGCAGGCGGTGAACTCGCCAAAGCGGCCATGGCGGATCATCATGTTCCGCCCGCACTTGGGGCAGAGTTCGTCGATCGGGATGTCGGGAACTTTCTTGCCCTGATCGAGGCGGCGCGTGGTCTTGCAATCGGGATAACCGGTGCATGCCATGAACTGGCCGAAGCGTCCGCGCTTCAGCACCATCACCCGGCCGCAGTTCTCGCAATATTCTTCCTGCGTGGTCTCCTGAATGTCGGCCGAATCCAGGTCGGGCAGGTTGATGGGATTTTCCTTGGTGAAGGTGCAGCTGTCGGGATTCTCCTTGTCGTAGGAACTGCAGGCGTAGAACGA
>DATGYF010000155.1:0-4956 GCA_035298145.1 Terriglobales bacterium
GTCTCTGAACTCAAGGCCTACAAGAAACGCATGGGCTGGCGGTTTAACTGGGTGTCGTCGTACGCCAACGACTTCAACTACGACTATCACGTGTCGTTTAGACCGGGTGACCTGGCCACCGGCGAGGTGTTCTACAACTACACCATGACCCCGGCTTCGATAGAAGACCTCTCCGGCATCAGCGTTTTTTATAAAGGGCAGAACGGGGAAGTCTTCCACACCTATTCCAGTTATGCTCGGGGAAACGAAGAAGTGCTCGGCGCCTACATGTACCTCGACCTGACTCCCAAAGGCCGCAATGAGAACGGGCCCAATCACAACCTGTCGGACTGGGTGCGGCACCACGACAGATACGATCAGGGCGGGTACGTTGATGCCACGGGTGCGTTCGTGTCCGAGGAAGCAAAGCCGTGTTGTCATGAGGTCCAAGCAAAGTAGGGGTCGCGTTTGGCGGCTAGAGGTTCGATGGGATGGACAAAAACAAACATGAATCCAAAAGGCGACCGAAGGACGGCATCTCCAGGGAATACTTTAAGGATGGTGCGCTTTCGAGCATCGGTCAATACAGTAGGGGAGAGAAGACCGGCGAGTGGAAATACTACCTGCGGAATGGACTGCTGAAGGCGGTAGGCAAATTCTCCCAGGGAAAGATGACGGGCGAGTGGACGTGGTTTCGCGAAAACGGAGAAGTGATGCAGATCGGTGCCTTCGCTGACGAGAAAAAGGTCGGCACCTGGCAGAGATATCATCCCAATGGCGCGCTGTATGACCAGGGCAAGTACATCGACGACAGGAAAGTCGGAGAGTGGCGCAGCTTCGACGCCAAAGGCAGGTTAGTGAAGACCATTCGACACAAGCCGCAATAGGGCGAGCATCTCCGGGCAACAATTCATGAGGAGGAAGGAATGAGTAAAGTACGAGTACTGGTGGGTACACGCAAAGGCGCTTTCGTACTGACGTCCGACGGCAAGCGCGATAAATGGGAAGTCAGCGGTCCGCACTTCGCGGGCTGGGAGCTTTACCACCTAAAGGGATCGCCGGCGGATCCCAATCGGATTTATGCCTCGCAAACCAGCGGATGGTTTGGCCAGATCATCCAGCGTTCCGACGATGGCGGCAAAACCTGGCACCAGCCTGGAACACCCAAGGGAGAAGCCACCACAGCGCCCGACGGCTCGCCGAAAGGCGAGAGCAACAAGTTCGCCTATGACAAGGACGCTGCGCCGCTGACCACACATCAGTGGTACGACGGCACGCAGCATCCCTGGGAGTTCAAGCGAGTCTGGCACCTGGAACCGTCGCTCACCGATCCCGATACGGTTTATGCCGGGGTGGAAGACGCCGCCATCTTCCGCTCGACCGACGGCGGTCAGAACTGGAAGGAACTCCCTGGCTTGCGCGGACACGGCACCGGCCCCAAATGGCAGCCGGGCGCGGGCGGCATGTGCCTGCATACTCTTATTCTTGATCCCAGCAACGCGAAAAGATTGTATATCGCCATCTCGGCGGCGGGCGCATTCCGCACCGACGACGGCGGCGCCACCTGGAAGCCGATCAACCGCGGCCTGCGCTCGCAATATATCCCCGACCAGGACGCCGAGGTCGGACACTGCGTGCACCACATCGCCATGAATCCCAAACGGCCGGATGTGCTCTTCATGCAGAAGCACTGGGACGTGATGCGGTCCGACGACGCCGGCGACAACTGGAAAGAAGTCAGCGGCAACCTGCCCACCGACTTCGGCTTCGTGATCGACATCCACGCGCACGAGCCGGAGACGATTTACGTGGTTCCCATCACCAGCGACTCGCTACACTATCCGCCGGATGGCAAGCTGCGCGTCTTCCGCAGCCGCAGTGGCGGCAACGAGTGGGAGCCTTTAGCCAAGGGCCTGCCCCAGAAAGACTGCTACGTAAACGTGCTGCGCGACGCCATGGCCGTGGACTCGCTGGATAAGTGCGGAGTTTATTTCGGCACCACCGGCGGCCAGGTGTATGCCTCCGCCGATGCGGGCGACAGCTGGAATCCGATTGTGCGGGACCTGCCGGCGGTGCTGAGCGTGGAGGTGCAGACGCTGGGTTGAGGGCGGTTGCCGATAGAGTCGTTGCCTCCTCTTGACTGAAAGATATACAATAGTAATGTATATCATTGAGTATTGGAGGCCGTATGCAAGTCTCAAAGTGGGGTAATAGTCTGGCAGTGCGCCTGCCGGCGGAAGTGGTGGAAGCCCTCGACTTGAAAGAGGGCGACCAGATCGAAATCAGGATTGCCGGCACGCGGGAATTTGAAGTGCGTCGCGATCCTGCCCGGCAGCGGGCCCTAGGCCGGTTGCGGCGTCTGCGTCGTCCTTTGCCGGCCGGATTTGTATTCGACCGGGCAGAAGCCAATGCCCGCTAGGGACTTTTTCGATACGAATGTGTTGATCTATGCGGTGGGGAAAAATGACCCCCGCGCCTCCCGAGCCGAAGTGCTGCTAGCGGGCGGAGGGATTGTAAGTATCCAATCTTTGAACGAGTTTGTCTCAGTCGCGCGACGCAAGTTAGGGATGCCCTGGAAAGAAGTAAAAGAGATGTTGGATATTATTTCCGTTCTCTGCCCCGACCCGGTTCCAATCTCACTCGATACACACCGAGGAGCTGTGGCCATTGCAGAAAAGTATGGATACAGCATCTACGATGCGCTGATAGCTTCGGCCGCCCTGGAGGCTGGCTGTAAAACGCTCTACTCCGAAGACTTGCAGGACGGACAGATAATTAATCGGCAACTAACAATTAGGAATCCGTTTTGACGATGATCCGCGTAATCCTCCCCTTCCATCTCCGAAACCTGGCGCAGGTCGGCAGCGAGGTTACGCTCGACGTTGAGGCTCCGGCTACGCTGCGTTCCGTGCTCGACGCGCTCGAGGCGCGCTATCCCATGCTGCGCGGAGCCATCCGCGACCACGACACACAACAGCGCCGTCCCTTCCTGCGATTCTTCGCCTGTGAGGAAGACCTTTCCCACGAGTCGCCCGACGCCCCGCTCCCCGACGCCGTCGCATCGGGGAAGGAGCCGTTTATTGTGATTGGGGCGATTGCGGGCGGATGACACCGAAGGCCCACTCGATTTGCAAGCTCAGGGTGCGATTAAGCAAAAGCATGAGTTGAGCCGGCACGGATGCCTGGAGTAATCTAGGCCCCCATGGGTCGTCGATATTTGCTTCTCTTTCTGACACCGTTTGTCATCCTGCCTGTGGCTTGTAACCGCTCCCAAAATGATGTCCAGCAAGGAACAATCGCAGAGGCCTATGTTGGCGATTCGGGATCAGTCGGGTTTGATCTCGATCCTGTCCCGCATAGCGATGGATCACTGGAGTTGAAGGGTACCTACACAGCACAAGGCAAGACAGCGAGATTTACAATTGCGCTTGCACCAGCAAAGAGGATCGAAGGTAAGGACTCCACGGACTCTCCCATGAAGGTGGGACAGGGTAAATTTGTAGGCGAACCTGGATCAGATGCCAGCGTTCTTTTGGCTGACCTGAAGAAAGCGCTAGAGGCCAAGACGCTTCCTACTAAACCGAAACGGGTGAGTGTTCTTCCATTTACGTTTGTCAATATCGGAGACAATCTTTCACAGGCAGCCAATGGAGGCTTCAACGGGAAACCTCGTGGCCACTGGACGGCAATGAAGATCTTTATCGGCGACGGAGAGCAGGAAGGCCAGGTATTCGTCAACTACAACCTGGCAACAAAGAAAGGGCAATTTTCGATCAAGGATCCGGACTATGGCGATCTCGTTGTAGCGGAACTTGCGAAAGTGCTCTAGGTTATAGGTTGTTCCATGAATCTCCGAATCCGGGCGCACGTCGGCTGCGAGGTGACACTCGAGGTCAGTCGATCGTGAGTGTTTCTTCACGGTCGCAAAGAGGGGATCTCTCTTTTGCCTTGTCCAAGCCATGGGTATAGTATCCGCCTGCATATTCAAGCAAAGGAGAGATGTCCATGAAGAAAATTGTCTGCTGTGCATTGGTCTTGATACTGAGCACTATTCTCGCCGCGGTCCCGGCGGCGGCTGCCGATAAGTCGGACCTGGCGGGACGCGTCATGACCTGGGAGAAAGAGTACAACGCCGGCAACCTGGCGGCCATCCAGGCCATGTACGCCAGCGATGCCTGCCGGATGCCGCCTAACCAGAAAGCGGTTCAGGGCAGTGAAGCCGTCCTGGGCCACCTCAAGTGGGGCAAGGACCAGGGTTGGGCCAAGGTCAAGCTGGCCGTCACGGCTGCCGAAACCAGCGGCGATCTGGGCTACGGCACGGGGACGTACGAGATCACGGGCGCGGACGGATCCCATATAGACCATGGCAAGTGGATGAACGTGTCGAAGAAGTCGAAGGGGACATGGAAGATCCAGTGCGACATATTCAACTCGGACATGCCCATGCCGACCGGAAGTAAGATGTAAGCGCCGACTAACGGCTCAATCCCTCCGGCGTGAGTTTCGTCATCTCGCACAAAAAAAACCGCCCAAGCGTAGCTTGGACGGGGCACCCTCGAGAGCATCTATGCGACAAGGGGATTCCTGGACAGCGGCAACTCGCGAATCCGTTTTCCCGTGGCGGCGAAGATTGCGTTGCAGACCGCGGGCGCGAACGGCGGCACACCGGGCTCGCCCACTCCTGCGGGCGGCGCGTCGCTGTCCACGATGTGGACGGTGGTTTTGTACGGAGCTTCATTCATGCGGGCCACGGGATAGTCATTGAAGTTGGACTGTTCGATCACGCCATTCTTCGCCGTAATCGCCCCGCTGCGCACGATGCTGGTGCCGAACACTGCCGCGCCTTCGAACTGGGCCCGGGTGGCTTCGGGATTCACCACGATGCCTGCATCCACGGCGGTGTGGACGGACGGAATCTTTACCTCACCTTTATCGTCCACTTCCACTTCGACGACTGTGGCCACGTAGGTCAGGAAG
>DATGYF010000156.1:0-5934 GCA_035298145.1 Terriglobales bacterium
AGGCCCTGCCAGGGTTGATGGACTCGAAGCGCGACTGCCATCGCAGCCACACCCATCACAACCGCCAGAAACCATCCGTCATAACGGGTCAGGCAAGCAGCGGCCAGGCAAGTCCCGCATTTGACCAGGGCAGACCTGGCGGGCGGGTTCGCGCTTTCGACGGGCGGGCGCCACTCCTGCACAAATTCGTTGAAATACACCAGCGCCCAAATGAACAACGCCAGGTAGAGCGGTTCAGTCATGGCCGTGGCTTGCAGATAAATCAGGTTAGGATTGGAGCCGTAAATGAGCGCCGCCAGCCACGCCGTGAATCTGACCATCGGACTGGGCTGTGAGGCCGGGCTCAGGACGCCGCGCACCAGGCGGAAAATCCCGACCGTTCCGAAGACGTATGCGGCCAGCGACGGAATCGATCCGCCTACTCCCGTCTTCCACATCCAGTTCGAGAGCAGAAACGGGATCATGAGCAAGTGGGGCAGCGGCAGCCAGACGGTTCCCAATTGCAGCAGGCCCGGAGTGCGGGAATCGAATACGCGGCGCGCAATGTTGATGTGCGCCACCGCGTCGCCGTAGAGCAGGATTTCGCCGCGCCGCAGGTAAAACAGAAAGGAAAGAATCGAAACGCACGTGGTAAGCCATGCCAGCAGGGCGATCTCGCGGTCCCAGCGCCGGATCGGCTGCGCGCTCATTCCAGGTGGGTCAGCTCGCGGAAGATTTGAAAGCGGGCGTCAATTTCCTCGCGGGTCAGCGACTGCAATCGTTCGGTGCCAAAACGCTCCACCGCAAACGACCCCATCACGCCACCGTAAAAGAGCGCGCGTTTCAGGACTTCGCGGCTTAATTCTCCCTGCGAGGCGATGTACCCCATGAAGCCGCCGGCAAAGGAATCGCCTGCGCCAGTAGGATCCTTGACTTCGTCGATGGGCAGCGCGGGCGCGCGAAAGGGATGACGACCGATGCCATACGCGCCTTCACGAAAGAAGATAGTGGCGCCGTACTCACCGTGCTTGATGACCAATGCCTGCGGCCCCATGGCCAGTACTTTCAGCGCAGCCCGCGGCAGGTTGGTCTCTCCGGCCAGGCTTTTGGCTTCGGTATCGTTGATCAACAGCACGTCCACCAGCTTCAGAGTTTCGGCCAACTGCTGGCGTGCGTTGTTGATCCAGTAATTCATGGTGTCGCCGCCGGTCATGCGCACCGTCTTCATCTCCCGCCGCACCATGGCCTGCAGGTCGGGTTGGATATTGGCCAGAAACAGGAACTGCGAATCCTGATAATGGGTTGGAATGTGGGGCTGAAAGTTCTGAAATACGTTGAGGTCAGTAAAGTCAGTCTTGGCCTCATTCAAGTTGTCCAGATACTGGCCACCCCAACGAAATGTCTTCCCTTTAGCATGTTCGATGCCGCGCGTATCCACTCCGCGCTTCTTCAGTACGTTTTCGTGCTCAGAGGTGAAGTCTTCGCCTACAATCGCGACCACGCGCACATCTGTGAAGTAGCTGGCAGCCAAAGCGAAATACGTGGCCGCGCCGCCGAGAACGCCTTCCACTTTTCCCGACGGACTGGCGATCGTATCGAACGCGACTGAACCCACTGCGACGATGCTCATGCTTTCCGGGCCTTGAGATATTTATCGAGGATGAGTTTCAATTTCTGGCGGGTGGCCGCAGGAATCTTGCTGCGATCGGTGAGAATGGCATGGGCCAGCGCCGAGCCGCACTTGCAGGCGCGCTCCTTCGGCATGGCGGATACCGCCTCGCGCACCACCCGGGTCGCGTTTTCGGCATTTTTCAGCAGCACAGCCACGATCTGGTCAACGGTCACAGAATCATGGTGCGGATGCCAGCAGTCGTAGTCCGTGACCATTGCGACGGTCACATAACAGATTTCCGCCTCGCGGGCCAGTTTGGCTTCCTGCAGGTTAGTCATGCCGATCACGTCCATGCCCCAGCTGCGATAGATGTTGGATTCAGCCTTAGTCGAAAACTGCGGACCTTCCATGCACACGTAAGTGCCGCCGCGCTTCGCGGTGACCCCGGCTTTTCTGCACGCGCCTTCGACGGCCTGGGCCAGCTGAGGACAGATGGGATCAGCAAAGGCGATGTGGGCCACGATGCCCTTTCCGAAAAACGTATCCACGCGGTGGCGAGTGCGGTCGAAAAACTGGTTGGGAATCACGAACTCCAGCGGCTTATGCTCTTCTTTCAGCGATCCCACGGCGGAGATGGAAACGATACGCTCCACCCCCAGTTGCTTGAAGCCATAGATGTTGGCCCGGAAATTCAGCTCGGTGGGAAGAATACGGTGTCCGCGGCCGTGACGGGCCAGGAACGCGACTTTGCGGCCTTCCAGCGTGCCCAGGACATAAGCGTCCGAGGGTTTGCCGAAGGGCGTCTTCAGGCGTACCTCTTTGACTTTGGTCAGGCCGGCCATCGAATACAGCCCGCTGCCGCCGATAATTCCAATTTCTGAGTGTGGCAAAGGTCTCCTCGGAAAGGGGTGATTATACAGGGCGACCGTGTGAGACGGTGTGGGACTGTGTAGGACTGTGTGGGACCGGGTCTTCGACCCGGTCGGGCGATGCGAAGCACCGCTAGTTTTTTGGATCACTCGAAAAGGCTGCGGCCCTTTGGCCGCCTGACCGGGTCGGAGACCCGGTCCCACACGATCACAAATCTATTTTGCCGCTGCGGCCATGCCAAATATTTCCTGCTCCAGCTTGTCCGTCGTGTCCTGGTCCAGGCTCTCGGTGACCATGACCGTGTCGCCCTGCAAATCGATGACGACGGGACCATCTTCGGTCAGCCAGGTTCGCTTGCCAGTCAAATGGTCCGAGGCAGCGGTCTCGATAGCCGGCTGCTCACCAGCGTGCGCGACATCGTGCACATGCAAGTATCGTTTGCCTAACCCCGCGGCATAGATCCCGGCAAAGTTGGACGCCTTTTCCGGAGTGGACCAACGCGAGGCGTAGAGCAGCGCCAGGGGCGCGGCGGGATCCCCCCTGGGCCGAACCGCGAAGTAGTAACCTCCGCGCCAGTGGGGATACAGGGTGTGCGAAATTGCGGGCCCGGCATACTGGTCAATCAAAACCGCCACGTCGAACTCGCCCACTGCTCCCACATCGAAGCGGTCATAATTCTTGAAAACCTGGCGCAGGTCGGACACCGGCATGGGCTCTAGGCGTTCACCGGAAAGATAGGTCTGAGGTTCCATGATCTGCCGCGTGGTCCGCGGAGGATTGCTAAAAAGCTCAGCAAAAGCCTTGTCTTTCCCCCCCTTGATCAGCACGTCGGAAATGAAATCGATGCCGTAGCGATAGGGAAAGGTCAGCGCTTCCTTCATGTAGATCGGAGCATTACGGAACTGCACTGAGTCCGCGGTTCCCACCAGCATGCCGTCCTTCAGGCCCTGGACCACCTGCGGCGAATCCTTCAGCGACAGGCCCATGGGCTCCAGCATGTAGTCCACGAGCACGACCATGGCCTGGCCCTCGACCACGGCCTGCCGTGTGGTGCTGACCTCATCATTTTCGATGTCCTGCGCGGTTATTTCTTTCTTCTTCACCAGATCGGCATCCGCCGGCTTCATATATTTCTCGAGATTGAAAGACTGGTCCTGCAACGCATGCGTCAGTTCGTGCGCCAGAACCGGCTTCTGCTGGTCCGCGCCCAGCCAGTCAAGAAGATTGACGGTCCTGGTTTTGGGATCGTAGTATCCCGCGACCTGCTCTTTCAGCAGCAGGGGCAGGAATTTTCCCAGATCGAAGTCTCGCGGCAGCAGTCCGAATTTCTTAAGCACGAGTTCAGAACGCCGCAGGCGCTTGGCGTCTTCGTCCTCGCTGGTGTGCTTGCTGACGTAGCTTTCCACTACGTCGCGGCTGACCAACTGGCGCTTGACCTCATGCTTGATGGGAAGCAAAGTATCTTTGCTGGCAAACTTGAGAATCTCGTCCACCGAGCGGAACAGCTTCTCCGCTTCCTGCGGCGAGATCTTCTGCTCTTCGGCAGGCTGAGTGGTTGGTTGAGTGGTTGGTAGTGTGGTCGCGGGCGACTCGCCCGCGGCTTTTTGCTCTCCTGTCCGCGATCCCGCCCAGGCCTGCCCGGAGGCGGTGAACAACAGAAGAAGCAAAACAACATCAAGGATCGACGCCGGACGCCTCTTGCCGCCCATCTTCAATTTAGCCATGAGATATGAGTTTATACTTTTCAGATGAGCGTCAATCTCTGGGCCTCAACCCAGCACGCACTCGACTACCTGGGCCGCGCCGATTCCATCCCGCACCGGGTCGAAGGCGAGTCAACCCTTCTGGAATTCATTCCTGAGCAGGCCCGACGCATCCTCGATCTCGGCACCGGAGACGGACGCCTACTTGCCCTGGTCAAATTAGCTCATCCCAACGCGATCGCGGTGGCGATTGATTTTTCTCCCGCCATGCTGGATGCAGCCAGCAGACGCTTTGCCGGCGATCCCTCGGTCGAAGTCATGCCTCACAACCTGGAGGACCCCCTTCCCCAGCTAGGCATGTTTGACGCGGTAGTCTCCAGTTTCGCTATTCATCATCTCACCCACGAACGCAAGCGGTCCCTTTACGCTGAGATCCATGCCCTGCTGAACCCGGGCGGGGTCTTTTGCAATCTCGAGCATGTCGCCTCGGCAACGCCCCAGCTTCATGAAGAGTTTCTGCGGCACATCGGATGCACCGTGGAAACCGAAGACCCTTCCAACAAATTGCTGGCTCTGGAAACCCAGCTGCAATGGCTGCGCGAGATCGGCTTCAGCGATGTCGATTGCCACTGGAAATGGCGCGAACTGGCGCTCCTGACCGGACGGCGGGATTGACCCGCACAATCTCCCGGCCGGAATTGGACAGCCCGTTTCGGGAATTGCTGGCTTCCCGTGTGACCAGCATCACATCGCCTTGGCTCTGAGGCATCGGACAATCGAGTTGTGTCTGTGGAAGCGCACGACTTCAGCCGTGCGAAAAAGAGTCAAAGAGGAGGCGGCTTCAGCCGCTGTGGACAATTTCGCCGAGCGCACGTTCTTCGCCACCTCGCGGCGCCACTCCGGCTAAAGCCGGTTTGCCATCGCTTTTGTTTGGCACGGCTGAAAGCCGTGCCCTTCCACGGAGGCAAGAATGGCTCATCGCGGGATTGTGGAAGCGCACGGCTTCAGCCGTGCGAAAAAGAGTCAACGAGGAGGCGGCTTCAGCCGCTGTGGACAATTTCGCCGAGCGCACGTTCTTCGTCACCTCTGTAACCTGGGGGCGTCGATCCCTGTTCCAGTCCGAACGCGCGGCTAGCATGTTTCTCGACACCCTGTTCACTTATCGCGAGCGCGGCGTTTTTCATCTTTACGAATTTGTCGTCATGTCCGATCACATCCATCTGCTACTCGCTCCCAATCCCACCCTAGCGCTGGAGCGAGCGATCCAATTCATCAAAGGCGGCTATTCTCATCGCTTCATGAAAGAAACCGGTTCAAGAATGGAAATCTGGCAACGAAGTTTTACCAATCATCGGATTCACGATTCGACGGATTTCGAGAAGCATCGACGCTACATTCATCTGAACCCTGTGCGCGCCGGGTTCGTCGAATTTCCCAAGGACTATCCGTATTCGTCCGCCCATCCAGGGTTCTCGATCGATGAGGCGCCACAGCGGCTAAAGCCGGTCGCATAATTCCTTATTGGCACGGCTGAAGCCGTGCCCTTCCACGTAGCGATCAGCTTTGTGCATCGTGAAAGCGCACGGCTTCAAGCCGTGCGAAAAGAATCGCGCAAAGGGAGGCGGCTTCAGCCGCTGTGGACATCTTCGACGAGCGCACGTTCTTCGCCACCTCGAGGCGCCAGGGCGGCTAAAGCCGGTCGCTTGATTCGTTTATTGGCACGGCTGAAGCCGTGCGAATAGAATCGCGCAAAGGGAGGCGGCTTCAGCC
>DATGYF010000157.1:0-2692 GCA_035298145.1 Terriglobales bacterium
GCTAACCCGTGCCGGTGCCACGGAGAACGACCTTTGCTCGGGAGAATGCGTGCCTAGCCAGAAGCAGTTGAAATGGTCTCAACTGAAGGTAGGGCTTACGGTGCTGGCGGCCAGCGTCACGCTGATGTTCCTGATCTTCCTCATGAGCGGTACCGGCGGTCTCTTCACCAAGAAAATCCAGCTCAGATCATATGTTGACAACGCCAACGGCTTGCGCGAGGGCGCACCCGTGCGTCTGGCGGGAGTGGACATCGGCAATGTGACTAAAATCCTGGTGGTCCACGATCCCACCAAGCAGCTCACTCCGGTGGAAGTTACGATGAAGGTGAATACCCGCTACCTGTTTAACCTGCGCAAGGATTCCCTGACCTTGCTTTCTACCGCAGGCGTGCTGGGCGAGACTTATATCGACATCGACAGTTCGCAAGCTACCGGTCCGCAGGTGCAGGATGGAGATGTGTTGCGCAGCCGGGAAGTGCCCGACTTCGGCGACATGGTGCGCGCCGGCCAGGGCACGCTGCAGAACATGGATGCATTGCTCAAACGGTTGGATCGCATCGTCGCCTTCGTCGAAAGCGGCCAGGGTTCAGTGGGCAAACTGCTGTATGATCCCACGCTCTACAACCGGCTGAACGCGACGGTGAGTGAATTCCAGGGACTGGTTAACCAGGTGGCCCAGGGCAAGGGCACGCTGGGCAAGCTGTTTTCCGACGACGAGTTGTACCGCAAAGCCAACGCCACGGTCGATAAATTGAACGTAGTCATTGACGACCTGAATGCGGGCAAGGGCAGCGCCGGGAAGTTCCTCAAGGACCCGGTCCTTTACGATAACGCCAATGCCACCATCGCCAACGTGCGGAAGCTCACCGACGATGTGAATGCCGGCAAGGGCCCGATCGGCATGCTGGCGAAAGATGAAGAGTTTGCCCGCAAGCTGCGAAATACGATGGACAAACTGTCCGCCATCTCCGATCGCCTGGAGGCAGGCGAAGGCTCAGCCGGCAAACTGCTGCGCGATCCGTCGCTCTACAACAACGCCGACCAGATGCTGGTCGAAACCCGGGGGCTGGTGAAGTCCATCCGGGAGAACCCGAAAAAGTATCTGACCATTCACTTCAAAGTTTTCTGATGCAAGCGCGAGCGTCCCGCGCGCCCAAGCAAGTAGCGCCGGCATCCTGCCGGCTGTCTGAGGGCATCTTGCCTTAGGCGGACAAATCACTCTCATCCTCAATGTGGGTGCGAGCGCCCGCACGTGCGTTCCCGATTCGATTTGATTGGCGTACCCCGCTGAGGGCAGGATGCCCTCAGGACAGCCGGCAGGATGCCGGCGCTACAAGAAAACGCACGAGCGTGGGCGCTCGCGCCTACACGGTTCTGGTGGACTCCGCCTGTTCGTGGGCGTGGTAGCTGGAACGCACCAGCGGCCCGGATTCCACGTGGCGGAAGCCGAAGCGCAGTGCTTCTTCTTTCAGGTAGGTGAATTCTTCAGGCGCATAAAAGCGGGAAATGGGGAGATGATCGCGTGACGGGCGCAAGTATTGCCCGACCGTGAGAATATCCACGCCGCGGGAACCCAGGTCGCGGAAGACTTCTATCAGTTCGTCCGTGCTCTCGCCCAGGCCTACCATCACTCCGGACTTGGTCACTGTGGCGGGGGCAAAGGTCTTGGCCCTTTCCAGCAAACTCAGGGTGCGTTCGTAGCGTGCACCCGAGCGCACCGAGCGATACAGCCGGGGCACGGTTTCGGTGTTGTGGTTCAGGACGTCGGGCTGGGCGTCGAGTACGATCTTCAAGGCTTCATCGAGACCCTGGAAGTCAGGAATCAGGACTTCCACGCGGCAGTCCGGCACGAGTTCGCGAATCTGGCGAATGGTTTCGGCAAAAACTCGGGCGCCGCCGAGGTTGTCGTCATCGCGATTCACGCTGGTGACGACGGTGTGCTTCAGGCCGAGTGTAGCGACAGCTTCAGCCACGCGACGGGGTTCATCCCACTCAATCGGGCCGGGTTTGCCCTTGGGCACGGCACAAAAGCCGCACCGCCGGGTGCAGATATCTCCCAGCAGCATGAAAGTTGCAGTACGGTGATTCCAGCACTCGCCGATGTTGGGGCACTGAGCCGACTCGCACACCGTGTGCAGTCCCAGGCCGCGGGCCAGCTTCTTAAGATTGTGAAAATTTTCCCCGACCGGGGCCTTGGCCCGGAGCCACTCCGGCTTGGGTTGCCGGAGGGGAGGACTCACTTCGATCTGCACGAGTGGGGAACTGGCGGCCATCGTACTTCGATTTTACATGCAAGCGAAGCGATCCCCAAGGCGGTCTGCCGTGCGGGATCTCGTTTGCGAACTTTGCGGTCTTTTCTTTGGGTCCTTTGCGGTAAAGGTTTGATCTGGCCTATCATGCAAAAATCTTAAAACGCAAAGGACGCAAAGAAGGGCCCCGAAGTTCGCAAAGAGTGCGCAGCGACGAAACGGCACCCTAGTTTTCCAGGTAGGATTCGATCCATTCCTTGATGCGCATGCGGCGCTCATCCTTGACGTCGAAGCGAACGCCAAAGGTCTTGTCGGGTTTACGCCAGCTGACAGTTGCCCGCACCCAGATGCGGGGCAGAGTCAATAAGGCGAACGAAACTTCCAACGCCATGCCGACCTGGACATCCTCCGGGCTTTTGACCGACATCCCTCCCGTGCTGAGG
>DATGYF010000158.1:0-1831 GCA_035298145.1 Terriglobales bacterium
GTTCTGGTCATTGACGCCTCGGCGCCTGCTCATCCCTTTCCTCATTTCTGGGAGCACATGTTCGGATCGGGGCGGGCCAACCTGACACTGCGCGAAAGCTACCGCAATGACTTGCGCCAGGTGAAAAAAATCACCGACCTGGAATACGTCCGCTTCCACGCCATTTTTCTTGACGACATGGGGGTGTACGACGAAGACAGCGCGGGCCGGCCGATCTACAACTTTTCCTACGTTGACCAGGCATACGACGGCCTCCTGCAGAACGGAGTGCGTCCTTTTGTAGAGCTGAGTTTCATGCCCAGGAAACTGGCGGCGAAGGATGCGCCGCATGCGTTCTGGTACAAGCAGAATGTTGCGCCCCCAAAAGATTGGGCCAAATGGGATGACCTGATTTACCAGTTTACGAAGCATCTGGTGGACCGGTATGGCCTGGACGAAGTTGCCAAGTGGTACTTCGAAGTCTGGAACGAACCCAATATCGACTTCTGGGTGGGAGACCCGAAGCAGGCGACATATTTTGAGCTTTACGACCACAGCGCGGCGGCAGTCAAGCGAGTGAGTGCGCGCTTGCGCGTGGGCGGTCCCGCGACCGCGCAGGCGGCGTGGGCTGACGCATTCATTCAGCACTGTGTCGAGAAGCACGTTCCGGTGGATTTCGTTTCCACCCACGTGTACGGAAACGACAGTGCGAAAGACGTGTTTGGCACCAATGAAGATATCCCGCGCGATCGCATGGTGTGCCGGGCGGTGAAGAAGGTGCACGATCAGATTAAGGCTTCGGCCCTGCCCACGCTGCCGCTGATCTGGAGCGAGTTCAACGCCAGCTACAAGAACGAACCGGAAATTACCGACTCCATATATATGGGGCCGTGGATGGCCGACACCATACGGCAATGCGACGGGCTGGTGGACGAGATGTCGTACTGGAGCTTCTCCGATGTTTTCGAGGAACAGGGCGTAGTGAAAAAACCCTTTTACGGTGGCTATGGATTGATCGCTGCCGGAGGAATTCCCAAGCCGGCGTTTGCGGCCTTCGAGCTTCTGCACCAACTGGGAAATAAACGCCTGGCTCTCGATTCCGATTCTGCTTTGGCGACTCGCGCCGCGGATGGTTCCCTGGTGGTGGCGGTTTGGAATCTCGTCGCGCCCGAGCAAACGGGCGCAGCCAGGACGGTGGTGCTGCGCTTTAAGAATCTGAGCGGGGCGCACCATGCATCCATTTCCCGGGTGGACCATGAACATGGCGACCCGCACCCGGCATACGAAAAGATGGGTTCGCCTGTTCATCCCACCCAGGTGCAACTTCAGAAGCTGCGCAACTCGGTTCAGCCGGGGGCGCCGGAGGTCAAGGAAATCAAAGGCGGTGAGTTGAGCCTGACGCTGCCGGTGAACGGTTTGGCAGTGATTGCGATCAGGTAAGCGCTTTGATATGGGTAGCGCCGGCATCTTGCCGGCCCGATGGGCGGGATCTGCCCGCCTGGCTTTGCAGCTTAGACTCACCGGCGGAGGGCGGGACGCCCTCCGGACAGCCGGCGGGACGCCGGCGCTACCAGAGTCCAAGTCAAAGGCGGCGGGCGAGGGCGCCCGCCCCACACGATACTTACTTATAACTCTATGAAGCGACAAACCTTACGGGCCTGCCAGGCATCTACATGTGGCGGCAACTTTCCGTATCGCTTCTAGAAACCTCCAAACTTGGTTAGGATTCATGCATGGCGGAGCAGCAGAGTTTCCTGAGCAGCTGGCAGGAGCGGCTTACGGCGCTCCGTAATACCCCGCCGGTGCTGAAGATCGTGTGGAAATCCGGACCCGGGGTTGTGGTGTTCGGCCT
>DATGYF010000159.1:0-4564 GCA_035298145.1 Terriglobales bacterium
ACAATACCCGGCGCACCCGGGCCGCCTTCTATCTGATGGGGAGCTCATCGCAGTTCCAGGTCGAACACTAAAGGGGAGAACAGCCATGGCATTTTCACGACGAGACTTTCTGAAGAGGAGCTGCTGCAGCGCGGCTGCGGGGTTCGCCGCCGCCAGTTTCAACCGGTTCGGCATGGTGAACGCACTGGCCCAGAGTTCCCCGGACTACAAAGCCCTGGTCTGCGTCTTCCTGTTCGGCGGCAACGACAGCAATAACATGGTTGTCCCCTTGAGCAGCGCTGGTTACAGCTCATACCAGCAGGCCCGCTCGGTGCTGGCCCTGCCGCAGGCGAGTCTGCTGCCCATCGCTCCGCCCAGTGCGGGTTCGTTTGGGTTCCATCCCAGATTCCCCGAGATGCAGGCCCTGTTTAATCAGAAGCATCTGGCGGTGCTGGCCAACGTAGGCACGCTGGTCCGTCCCACCACCCGCACTCAAATTCAGCAGAGACAAAGCCAGCTCCCGCGAAACCTCTTCTCCCATGAAGACCAGCAGGCGCAAATGCAGACCGCAACCCTCACTGCCGGCAACGGCGATACGGGATGGGCGGGGAGAACGGCGGACCGAATTCAATCCATCTACGGAGCGAACTTCCCCATTATTATTTCGCTGGCCGGAGCCAATATCTTTTGCGAGGGTTTGTCCGCCCGCGCCATTCAGTCCAGCGGCGACCCCACGAGGCTGCTCTCCGGCTTCGGCACTTCGGCGGAGTCTCAGAGCCGGATGGCGGCGTTGCAGAACTTGCTGACATTCGACACCGGCTTGTCCTTGATTCAGGCGGCCAGCAGCACTACGACCAATGCCCTGCAGGACAGCAAGGCGCTGGCGGATGCCCTGGCGGCCAAGCCGGCCATGGCCACGGTCTTTCCCAACAGTGGTCTGGGCAATCAGCTGAAACAGGTGGCGCAGATTATCTCGGTGCGCGGGACGCTGGGATTGCAGCGCCAGATTTTCTTCGTTTCGATTGGCGGCTTCGACACCCACAGCGATCAGTTGACGGCGCAGAACAGCCTCTTCCTTCAGCTAAGCCAGGCCATGAATGCCTTCTATCAGGCTACGGTCGAAATCGGTGCGGCCTCGCAGGTGACCAGCTTTACGCTGTCGGATTTCAGCCGGACCTACGCTCCGGACAGCACGTCTGGAACCGACCACGCCTGGGGCGGGCACCACCTGATCATGGGCGGGGCGGTCAAAGGCGGTGATTTCTACGGTACCTTCCCCACCCTGGCGCTGGCGGGTCCTGACGACTCGAGCGATGAAGGACGCTGGATTCCCACGACCTCCCTCGATCAGTACGCGGGAACACTGGCCAATTGGTTCGGGGTTCCGACGGCAGATTTACCGGCCATCTTCCCCAATCTGCCGAACTTCTCGAACCAGTTAGTGCCGTTCATCGCGTAGTGGGTGACGCCGGTGAGAGACCAGGCAAGAAAAAAGCCAGGCACCGGACACCCACTGCACACGCAAGAGCTCGTTACCGTTGCTTCCTTCCGGACCTGGCGGGGTTGGCGAGAATGCGTCGCGCGGGGCCTATGCCTGACCGCTTTTGATTCTAACATCCAGTCGTCGGTCGTCAGTCTTCAGTCGTCGGCAGAATCTGGTTTTTCTGAGAACTGACAACTCTTGACTGACCACTAGAATAGAGAACTCATAAGAATCAGTCGTCACCAGATTCCAGTTTTGCGAAGACTGACGACTGATGACCGACGACCGACGTTACCCTCGGTACTCTTCCATTCCTCGCCGCCATGGCTAACAATAGGGTCATGGCTACCGCCAGCCAACTACGACCCCCGACCACCCGGCTGGCGACTGCCCTCCAGCGTTACTTCGAGATCGCCCTATATCTTTTGGTGTTTACGGGCTTTGGGACCCTGGTCGCCACCGGGGGATTAAGCATCGTCACGGCGCTGCTGGTCACGGCGGCGCTTTTGGTTCGGGGGTACATGCTGCTGGCGAGGCGTCCCTGGCTGATTCCGGAAAGCTGGACTGCCTGGCTTACGCTGGGCTATGTGGCGTTCTATCTGGCCGACTATTTTCTGATTTCCGGGGGATTTCTCGACGCCACCGTCCATCTGGTTCTGTTCGTGATGGTGGTGCGCTTATTCTCGGCGCGGCGCGATCGCGATTTCTATTTTCTCTCGGTCATCGCCTTTCTGATGGTGCTCTCGGCCGCCCTGCTCACGGTGGACAGCGTTTTCCTGCTGTCCTTTGCCGTTTTCATGCTGACTGCGGTGGTCAGCTTCATCCTGATGGAGATGCGCCATATCTCGGCCAAGGCCGGAGTCAACTGGCGGCAGTCCGGCATGGAGATGACCTACCGAAACATGGCTGGGTCGCTGGCTGTGGCCTCACCCATCCTGGTGCTTTGTATTCTGCTGGGTGCCGCAGGAATTTTCTTCCTCCTGCCCCGCGCCTCTGCCGGCTATCTGGGGGCGTATGCGCCCGGCGGCGAAATTACAACCGGCTTCAGCGACCGCGTCGAACTGGGACGCATCGGCGAGATCCAGCAGTCCGCATCGGTGGTCATGCACATCCGGATTGATGGTGACGACCGGGGCAGCTTCGACCTGAAATGGCGCGGAGTCGCGCTCAGCCATTTCGACGGCCGCTCCTGGTCAAACAACCGGGACGAGCGCCCGCTGTTTCCCCGGCTGGATGGTCTTTTCGTATTGCCGCCGCGTGCCGGTGGGCACAGTAGCTCGCCCCGTCCAATCCACTACCGGGTGGTCATGGAGCCGGTAGGAATGAACGTCTTCTTCCTCGCCGCCACTCCAGAAAGTCTGGAAGGCAACTACGGACACGTGGCCATCGACGATGGCGGAGGGGTCTTCAATCTCGATCCTGAGCATCCGGTCAACCGCTACCAGGCAACTTCTGACATCGCTCAAACTTCGGCCAGCAGCCTGCGCAGCGCCGGCCGCGCCTATCCGCCTGACATACTTTCCAACTACCTCGGCCTGCCCGCGCTGGACAGCCGCATTCCCGAGCTAGCCAGACAAATCACGGCTTCGACCAACAACGACTACGACCGGGCCGCGGCCCTGGAGACCTACCTTCGCACCCACTTCGGATATAGCCTGCAACTGCCGCGCACGGTGCCGCACGATCCGCTGGCCAATTTCCTTTTCGAGCGCAGGCAGGGACACTGCGAATACTTCGCATCCTCTATGGCGGTGATGCTGAGGATCCTGGGAATTCCGTCGCGCGTGGTCAACGGATTTCGTACCGGCGAGTTCAACGATCTGACCTCGCAATACGTGGTGCGCGCCAGCAATGCCCACTCCTGGGTGGAGGCCTACTTCCCGGGCCACGGTTGGGTGGATTTCGATCCCACGCCGGGGGCATCGATCGCGGCCCCCACGGGCTGGAGCCGGATATCCATGTACGCCGATGCCATGGCCTCATTCTGGCGGGAGTGGATCGTCAACTACGACGTGGTCCACCAACAGGCCCTGGCGGTCAGCGCCGGCAGCCGCAGCCGCTACTGGTTTTCAGTCTTGCGGCGCTGGTGGCACCGCCAGTATGAGCTTCTGATGGCGGCGGCCCGTCGCAGCGGGACTGAAGTGGCCGGATCTCCTTTACGCTGGGGCCTGGGAGGAATAGTGACGGCTGCCTTGCTTCTGCTTGCCTTCAGGCTGCCCCGGCTCCTGCTGGCTCTGGAAAAATTTAAGCTGGCGGCACGGCCGGAGCGGTCGCCTCGCAGGGCAGCCACGATGTGGTACGAGCGCATGACCGAGAGTGTGGCCCGCCGGGGCTGGCGCAAATCGCCGACCCAGACTCCCGACGAGTTCGTCGCCCGGATTGACGATGCCCGGGTCCGCCAGAGAGTCGCGGAATTTACCCGGCATTATCAAAGCGCGCGCTTCGATGATTCCGTCGAAGACGTGCTGCGCCTGCCCGAGTTGTATGAGGAAATTTCAGGAAGTCAGCGCCGCTGACTCATTCATTCGCGGTTGAGTCTCTTTGCGTTCTTTGCGGCTTTTCTTTGCGTCCTTTGCGGTTAAGCTTTTTTGACGCCTGCAGAGACCAAAACTCTTAACCGCAAAGGACGCAAAGAAAAGCCGCAAAGAACGCGGAAAAACCGATCGTCAGCAAATTCCTCAGAAATGGTAAACAACACCGGCGCCGACAAAGATATTATGCTGGCGGCTTTTTCCGATATCCACGTTCAGCTGGGGCACGCCGGCGTAGAAGTCGCGCGCTTCTCCGCGCAGGCTGAGGCGGCTAAACAATTTGATATCGAGTCCCACGCCGATCTGAAAGATTGCCGTCGCACTACCGGTATCGCCGGGATTGGTCCCGCCGAACTCCAGTGTGGAATTCTCCTTGAAGTAGCCAAAGCCTCCGCCCGCACTTACCCAAGGCGAGATTCCGCTGTCCGGGAACAGGTTGGCGCGCAGTGAAGGCGTAACGATGAAGGACTTGTAATCCCGGGGAACCAGGTTCACGGGGTAGTGGACGTTTTCGTCGAAGTTAACTACGAGCGGCACCTCCGCCGTCAGCCCCACAATGCCCAGGTCCAGA
>DATGYF010000160.1:0-3203 GCA_035298145.1 Terriglobales bacterium
GAGTATCGCATTGGCTGTCATAATGACCCAAGCCTAAGCCGGAGGGAAGGCGTGGACTATCCGAATCTTGCGGTCAAAGCAATTTTCCTGGTGATGCCTATGCGTCGGTTGAGACATATACTGACTGTTGCAATCGGAATCGTGCTTCTCCCTGTTGCCATGATGAGCCAGACTGCGCCACTGCCGGAGTGCGCTACGACCTCTGCCGAGATCGTTGCCTCATTCGTTGCCGGCGAGATCGTAGTTGACGCCGAACATCCCGCCCCGGAGTGGCGGAGCGCAAAGCCCGTCGCCTTTTGTTCCGACTGGCAGGGGAACAATCCTGACCAGCAGCGAGAGACTGCGGTCCGTGCTCTGTGGTCCTCACAAACTCTTTATTTGAGGTTTGAATGCCGCTATCGGGAGCTTTTCGTCTTTGAAGACTCCGACAGTAACGGCCGCCGGGACCACCTGTGGGACCGCGATGTGGCCGAGGCCTTCCTTCAGCCTGATCCATCGCGACCTCGCTACTACCGGGAGTTCGAAGTAAGTCCCAACGGAATGTGGATCGATCTGGATATTTTTCCGGGAGGCCTTGCAGACCTCAAAAGTGGCATGAAGAAATCTGTGTTTCTGGACGAGAAGGGTCTGCGCTGGGCGGCGGAGCTGGCCATTCCAATCAAAGCCTTGACTCCGAATTTTGATCCCAAGGCAGTCTGGCGGGCGAACTTTTATCGTATTGAGGGAACAAAGGAGCCGCGGACCTACATGGCCTGGCAGGCTACGGGCACGCCGCAGCCGAATTTCCACGTGCCGTCTGCTTTCGGTTCGCTGCGCTTCGAGGCTGCAAAGTAGCAGATTGCCCGACCCTCGCCTCTCCGTCTTTTGGAGAGACAGGCTGTTTTTTGTGCAGAACAGAATGCGGTCAGCTCGAGTCACCGCTGCCTCGTTTCTGAGGCGGACGGACGGAAACACTCGGTTGTCAGTTTCTGGTTTTCAGTTCCCAGTTTGTCATTTCCGATGGAGGAATATTTCATGAAGCGATGCATGGCTTTGGTGGTAGTGATCTGCTGTGTGATGCTTTCCGCGCAGCAGAAATCCGGTGTGCTCAGCGCTGATGAGGTCAGGAAAGCCGTTCCCGCGGTTTATTTTTTCCGCGGGCAGTCGGCCTCGGTGCAGCTGCGAAATTCCGGGGGATTCAGCGTGCCGCAGGGCAAACTGGTCCTGGCCGGCCTGGTGGATACGTCGGGCTATGCCTCCGATGTGCAGGCAAAGTATCAGGGATTTCTGATCACGGAAGTGAAACTGAACATCGCAGGAACGGAGCTCCGGCCAGGCGAGTATGGCTTTGGATTCTCTCAGGACGGAAAGTTTCTGGTCATGGACGTGGGGGCCAACGATCTGTTCAGCGTCGCTTCTCAATTGGACGAAAAGCTGGCGCATCCCGTGCCCCTGAAAATCGTCGAAGACGGAAGCGCCTACCGGCTGTACGCCGGCCGCAAGTGGGTCAGCATGAAGCCCGAGTAGTCGAGGCCTTAGTGAGTCAGTGGTTGATGTGCCCCTAAGACAGCCGAGATGCCGGCACGCTTGCGCAGCTCAGCTAGAATGGCGCGCGCCGCATTCTGATACGTCTTACTGGGATCCGACGGGTCCGCCCAAACTGCTTCGTAAACCACCCGTGTGGCTTCCACCAGATCCATGTGCAGGGCCGCTTCCAGCAGGTCAACCCGCTCCTGCAGGCGGACGTAGCAATGCTGGCATACCGTGGCTGGCTCCGATCCGCCCTGATGGTTTTCTTCCACGCTGCAGCCCATACTCCCAAGCGGAGCAATTTCGGCTGGATCGATTTGCACATGGGCTGCATAAACCTGGGACTTGAACTCGCGCAAAAAGCGCTCGCGTTCTTCTTCCAGGGCAGCTTCGTCGGGCACGGGCAGGGCGCTTTCCGGAAGGCTGGCGCCGGCTGAAGCGGCCAACATCGGCGAAACTCTTTCTTCGGTTTTGCACACCGGGCACATCGCCAGATCGGCGGCGTAATAGGTCTTGCATTTCACGCAAGGCAGGCCGTATCCGGTCCGCCTGGGGCCGAGCGCCGACGGCAGATTCTCCACTGCAGCCGTGGCCCGTTGGAAAGTGGCCTCACTGGGAAGAATTGCCGACGGAATCGAAGTGCTGTTGACAGACTGGGTCGATGTGGCGGAGTTCATCGCATTGCTCCCGGAACGAAAATGCGTTTTCGAGCCCTGATTACAAGGCCATTCTAGGTCTGGCTGCCTGGTTCACCGATGCACGACAGTTCATGTGCACCATTGCCCTATAGTGCATAAGAGATGTGACGCCTGGACCTGACGAAGCAATAAGGCGCGAGTTTTGTTTCGTCCAGTCCCATTCCGGCACTTCGAATCCAGTTGATTCGAGCATTCTTCGGACCCGGCCTGCCGGTGGAGGGGTTGGGTACCGCGCGATAGAGGTGTTAAACGGGTTGGTACGGCTGCGGTCACCAAGGTAACTGGCCTCTGGCCGGAGTACGGGCAAGTTGACGTAAATGGCCGCTTTCGATACTGTTGGGCTTGCTGCCAGCCGCAGGCGGCGGAGGTTTTTCCATGGAAGGCCTGTTCCAACCGATGCATCTGCTGGTGATTTTCGCGATCGCACTATTGGTGTTTGGTCCCAAGAAACTTCCCGAACTGGGCAAGGGTATTGGCGAGGGTATTCGCGCTCTGAAGGATGGAATGAAGGAACACTCCGCGGGACCGGCAACCACCGCAAATACGGATGTCAAGAGCACGACGCCTGAGGATGCTTCCAACCGGCCCAGCTGACTTTTCGGGTCGATCTTAGGCCCCGGGGAATACCGCATGATGGGTATCGCAGTCTCCCCCGTACTGCGGTCGGGCTTTTGCTCTTGTCCCTCGCCTCTCATGTAATTTCGCTGATTTGAGCGACTCACGCAGTGGTAACTCCGCTGTTGATTCTCTTCTTCTTCAGCATTAGGCGTCCTTACCACTAGCCATGAAATAATCCACGATTCCGCAATTCATTTCCGGAGGGCAAACGTGTCGAAACTACAAGTGCTGGCCCTGATCGTTATTTTTCTATGTCCCGCAGCGCTCTTCGCTGATCAGATCGTGCTCAAAAATGGCGATCGCCTGAGCGGAACCATCGAGAAGTCCGATGACAAGACTCTGATCATCAAAACAGAATTCGCCGGCGAAGTAACGGTA
>DATGYF010000161.1:0-1583 GCA_035298145.1 Terriglobales bacterium
CGGCGAGTGAAGTAGACTGCCAGGTGGGTCGAAGGGAGTGTCCGACCCACACGCGTTACCTACTCCAATTCCGCCAGCATGCCTTCCATCTCGGCTTGAGCGTGGCCGTTGCCAGTTTTCTTTGCCGAAGCGATACCATCCACCAGCATTTTGCGTGCTTCCTCAATGCGGTCAGCTTTGGCCAGCGTCTGCGCCGCCATGAAGTACCCCGCGGTGTAGTCCGGATGCGTCGCCAGAAGCCTGGCAAATTCCTCCAGCGCCCGTTCGACGTCTCCGGAGTTGGAATATTCCATGGCGAGGCCATAACGGGCAAATGCGTCCGAGGGATTCTGCGAAAGGACTTCGGTAAGCAGCGCGATGCGGTCCATAAGATCGGCTTCTTGCTTCTAGCTCCTGGCTTCTGGCTTCTGGCTTGAACATCAGATTACTACAGCCGTATTACCCTGCAGGTGTGGCCGCGCCCGTGTGGCCGCGGGCGACTCGCCCGCGACAGGCGTCCGCCGCACAAGGCCGGAGGCTGTTCGACTATTTCAGAACTGGCCAGTCACCGGCCAGATGGATACAATGACCATCACGCAACCAGGAGACCAGGTTTTGGCTTGTCCCTTCTTCATGCCGGTGCAGAGACTAGACGGCGTTTTTCTGCATCCTTCGCGCCTTCCCCTGGGCGCTGGATGGGACGGCCACTGTTCCGCCCCCGGCCACGAGGGCACGCGGCCCTCCGACCAGGAGTTGCACGAATTCTGCAACCTTGGGTATGCCGCGAAGTGTTCACGCCTGCCGGCCGAGCGCAATTGCGATGCGGTGCGCTTCTCGGTGGCGCGCGACCTGGGCTCCCGGCTGCAACTTTGGTTTGTGTGCGAGACCGGCCATCGCCCCGCCACGCATGGCACGCTGGAATACGACGCGGAGCGCGGCCAGTGGGTCTCATCGCATTCTGACGCGCGTATTCAGAAGATGCTGGAGTGTTACGTTCAAGCCTATTTACAGCGTAGAATTCAATCCGTCACGGCCAACTCGCCCGTGAGCGAAAACTCATGATCCCAAAGCCTCCCATGACGAAGACCATTTCATGACGACGAACGAAGATCTGGCATTGCCCCGACCTGTCCGCGACTCGCAATCGGAGATGGCGGAAATTGTTTTGCCCAACGATTCGAACGTGCTGGGCGCGCTGCTGGGCGGGCGCCTGATGCACTGGATTGATCTGGCCGCCGCCATGGCGGCGCATCGGCACTCGCGCAACTACGTGGTCACGGCTTCCATCGACCATCTTGATTTCAAGGTACCGGTGCACGTGGGCGATCTCGTGATCCTGCGCTCTTCGGTGAACCGTGTGTACCGCACTTCGATGGAAGTGGGAGTGAAAGTCTGGGTGGAGAATTACATTCTCGATCACTGCGAGCACGTGAGCTCGGCTTACCTGACGTTTGTCGCGGTGGACGCGGCTGGCCGCCATCTCCCGGTGCCGCCCGTCGTTCCTGAAACCGATGAGCAGAGACGCCGCTACGAAGATGCCGGACGCAGGCGCGAGATCAGGCGCCTGGAGATGGAACGCAAGCGCGTCGCCGGACACTAGCAGG
>DATGYF010000162.1:0-3756 GCA_035298145.1 Terriglobales bacterium
GCGGCCCCGGGTCCGCGATTCTCGGGTCCCGCGGAGGACGAGTTCCCCTTACCAAGCTCCGCTCCAGCACCGCTATTCGCGCCGTCCGCAAATTGCCCATTGTTCGACATTACGTGAGGCAGATTACACTGCGGAACCAGCGGATAAAAGTTACGGAAGTCATGGCACTAGTAGGGGTAAAGCCTTGCGGGTCATGGAATTGCGAGGCGGCTATGGGAGTCAGATGTGAGTTTCTTCGATCTCAGTTCTCAGGTGAGCGAGCGAGAAAAATCAGATGTCAGTTCCTGGATCTCAGTTCTCAGGTGGGAGGGCAAGAATAAGGAGCGACTGGCGCCGCTCCTCCGGGAACTGAAAACTTGCCACTGGGAACTGATCTATGTTCCCTCGCTCCACCCCGCCAGATACTCTTCCTGTTCCGGCGTAAGTTTGTCGATCTTGATGCCAACCGATTCCAGTTTGAGTTTGGCCACTCGCTTGTCGAGATCGTCGGGGACTTTGTGGACCGTCTTTTCCAGCGTCTTATAGTTTTTCACCATGTAATCGACGGAGAGCGCCTGGTCGGCGAAGCTCATATCCATGACGGACGGTGGATGGCCTTCGGCAGCGGCCAGATTGATCAGACGGCCTTCGCCCAGGAGGTTGATCTTGCGTCCGTCGCGCAGCGAATATTCTTCGACCGAACTGCGCGTGGTGCGCTTCGACGATGACATCTTTTCCAGCGCCACGATGTCGATCTCGACGTTGAAGTGGCCGGAGTTCGAGATGATGGCGCCGTCTTTCATCACTTCGAAGTGCTCTTTGGTCAGAACGCTCTTGTTGCCGGTGACGGTGCAGAACACATCGCCAAGCTTCGCCGCTTCCGCCATCGACATGACACGGAAGCCGTCCATGTGCGCTTCGAGCGCCTTGGTGGGATCAATTTCGGTGACGATGACTTCAGCGCCCGTACCGCGAGCGCGGCTGGCCAGGCCTCGTCCGCACCAGCCATAGCCGGCGACCACGAACTTTGATCCTGCCAGCAGGAAGTTGGTGGCGCGGATGATGCCGTCAATCGTGGACTGGCCGGTGCCGTAGCGGTTGTCGAACAGGTGCTTGGTGTCGGCATCATTGACTGCGATGATGGGGAAACGCAGCACGCCTTCTTTGGCCATGGCGCGCAGGCGGATCACGCCCGTGGTGGTTTCTTCGGTACCACCGATCACGCCCTCGAGCGCGTCCTGGCGCTTGGTGTGCAGCAGCGTAACCAGGTCGGCGCCGTCATCCATGGTGATGTGGGGCTTGTGATCGATGGCGGCCAGGATGTGGCTGTAATAAGTGTCATTGTCCTCGCCCTTGATGGCGAAGACCGGAATATTGTGGTCGCGCACCAGGCTGGCAGCGACGTCATCCTGGGTGGAGAGAGGATTCGAGGCGCAGAGCACGACATCGGCGCCGCCATCTTTCAGGCAGATAGCCAGGTTCGCGGTTTCGGCAGTGACGTGCAGGCAGGCCGACACGCGGATGCCCTTCAGGGGCTGGTTCTTGATGAATTCCTTGCGAATGATCTGCAGGACTTTCATCGATTGGTTGGCCCAGTCGATCCGTTTCTTGCCCAGATCGGCAAAATCCAGACTCTTCACATCACAATTCAGTTGCGTGGGCGTCGTTGACATACCTCTCCTGTGATCGAACTTATTAAACCGGAATCATTGACAGCTTTACTTGCGGGCACCTTGTACCGCGGGCTCACGCAGACCGGCATCGCTGGCCAGTTTGGCGGCTTTGTCCGTGGCTTCCCAGGTAAAGTCGGGATCGTTGCGGCCAAAGTGTCCGTAGGCCGCGGTCTTGCAGTAGATCGGGCGGCGCAGTTTGAGCGATTCGATAATACCTTTCGGGGTCAGGTGGAAATTGGCGCGCACCACGTCGGGAATCGTGTCGGGATCCACCTTGCAGGTGCCGAAGGTATCTACCAGGATGCTGACCGGATCGGCCACGCCGATGGCATAGGCGAGTTGGACCTCACAGCGATCGGCCAGGCCCGCGGCCACGATGTTTTTCGCAATGTGCCGCGCCATGTAAGCGGCTGAGCGGTCAACCTTGGTCGGGTCCTTGCCGCTGAAAGCGCCGCCGCCGTGACGCCCCATGCCGCCATAGGTGTCCACGATGATCTTGCGACCGGTGAGACCGGTGTCCCCCATGGGGCCGCCGATCACAAAACGTCCGGTGGGATTGATGTGGTACTTGGTGTCCTCGTCGAGCAACTGGGCGGGGATCGTGGCCTGGATGACGTGCTTCAGAATGTCGCTGCGCAGTTCCTCGTTGCCCACGTTCTCCGAGTGTTGCGTTGAAATCACGACTGCGTCCACCCGCATCGGCTTGTGGTTCTGGTCATACTCGACCGTCACCTGCGATTTTCCGTCGGGACGCAGATAAGGCAGCCGGCCATGCTTGCGGACTTCAGAAAGCCGCATGGTCAATTTATGGGCCAGCGAGATCGGGGTGGGCATCAGTTCCGGGTTCTCATTGCAGGCATACCCGAACATCATTCCCTGGTCGCCGGCTCCGCCGGTGTCCACTCCCATGGCGATATCGCCGGACTGTTTGTTGATGGTGGAGATCACGGCACAGGTGTTGGAGTCGAAGCCGTAGAGTGCGTTGTTGTATCCGATCGAGGAAATGGTGCCTCGCACCAGCGACTGGAAATCCACATAAGCCTTGGTGGTGATTTCACCCGCGATGACCACCAGGCCGGTGGCGGTCAGGGTTTCGCAGGCCACTCGGCTGGACGGGTCCTCGGCTAGACAGGCATCGAGGATGGCGTCGGAAATCTGGTCTGCCATCTTGTCGGGATGGCCCTCGGTTACGGATTCGGACGTAAAAAGATAACGGTTACGAGATGACAAGCAGCTTCTCCTTCAAGCGATTTGACCAGCAATCCGGACTTTACTTCCTGGCGGGAGGGTCAGAACGCAACAGACTGTAAATGAGCACTTTGCGACTCAGATAACGTACCAGAGGAAGGGGTCGGCACGCAATGTTTTCAGGGCTGTCAGCGACTTAAAGCCAGCCACTGGCGAGTGCGGACGGGTGGGTGGCAATGGCGGGAAGTTGAACGGTATTGGAGAACTGGCCAGCGGTGAAACCGGCATGCGGCAGTGATCCCGCACTCCCTAGGGTCGCAGGCCGTTGGGGTCAAAGGTGAGGGTCTTCACCTGGTTGTAACCGCCCTGCGACGCCAGCTTCTTTCCATTGAAGGAGATCTCCAGGGCTCCGACATTGCCGGTCTTGATCACGATCTGCTCCCGGGCTTCGATGGACTGTTCCGCGGGAGCGGTGAGCGTGGCCTGTACGACTTGTTTTCCGTCGGCGGTGATCGCGACCCATGCGTCCTCACGCGCCCTTATCAGCACGTGAAAGAGTCCGACATCCGTCCCCGACTGTGTCGGGGGCGAGGAGGTGTTTTCCGGGGCGGCGGCCGGCGGAGGTTGGGGCGGGAGCGCCTGAGTGGTCGCGGCGGCGGGTTCGGGCATGGCCGGTTTGGCCGCACTCTGGGGCTCGTCCTTTTGATCGATCAAGGTCGAAGTGTCAGGCTTGGCAGGACCTGGAGCCTCGATGCTGGGGCGTGCAGGCTTTTCGCGTGAATGAAAGCCCCAAAGGGCGAATCCGCAGGCCAGTACCAGGAGCACAATGGCGAAAATACCCCACGGCATACCGCCATCGCCCCGGCTCTTCTTCTTCTTTGCTTCCGGCACCCGCTCCGCCAGGGCCGCGAGCACC
>DATGYF010000163.1:0-6798 GCA_035298145.1 Terriglobales bacterium
TGCGGGAAGGCAAGGTCACGATGGCGGTCATCCACGCGCTGGAACGGTGCACGCCACGCGAACGCGAGATGATTGAGACCGTGGTGCAGGAGCGCGCCTTCGAGGGAGTCACGCATCGCGAAATCATTGGAATTCTGGAGCACTACGGGTCGCTCGAAGCGGCCAACGCGCGCGCCCTCCAGTACGCTACCCTGGCGCGCAATGCGATCTGCAGTTTCCCGGACAGCGAGTTCAAGCGCGCCCTGCTGTGGGCGCCGGATTTTGTAGTAGCCAGGGAAAAGTAACACCTGCTTGCGGTTGATCGAGGCGACCTAGACCATCACTTTAAGTTCTGAATAACTCAACTCTTACTGGCAGGCGATTCAAATAACCTTTCAATCCGGGGAAAACCCGTTTCTCCCCCTGACGCCGTACATCTCACGGGCATCCGATGAACATCCAAAGCCCGATCTCAGGAGGAGATTGAACTATGAAGAAACTATTGATACTCGCACTGGCTGCCTGCGTCATGTTTACCGTGGCCAGCTTCGCACAGGACATGTCACAAGACAGTGGAACAGCCAAAGCGGCACCGGCCCCGCTGAAGAACATCAAGGGCACAGTGAAGGCTGACGGCGACAAGTTGACTTTCGTTTCCGACAAGGACAAGAAGTCGTGGGACGTGGTCAATCCTGAAACCCTGAAGGGACACGAAGGCCATCACGTGGAAGTCAGCGCTCACGTGTACGCCGACAAGGACCAGATTCATGTCATGAGCGTCAAGATGCTCAAGGCCGAGAAGATGGACAAGATGGACAACATGTCGAAGTAGCGGTTGCTGAACTGGAACACCAGAGGGCGGCAAGAGCCGCCCTTTTTCTTTATACTAACGCAGCCGGCACCCGGCCCATGAATGCAACCATTACTTTCACTGATCGGGCACCACGGATACATTCTGGTGTTCGTTATCGTCCTTGCCGAAGCTTTAGGATTACCCGTCCCCGCCGCAGTGGCCCTGGTGGCGGGCGGTGCGGCAGCTGCCGCCGGAGTGCTGGGCGTGTACCGGCTGCTATTGCTGGCTGTGCTCGCCATGCTGCTGGGCGACTGCCTGCTGTTCGTGGCCGGACGATACATGGGATGGGGCCTGCTCGGCTTTCTTTGCAAACTGTCGGTCAACCCCGAAACCTGTATCCTGCGCTCGGCCGAGTCGTTCTATAAGCGCGGCAAGGCCACTCTGCTGTTCGCCAAATTCATTCCCGGAATCAACACCATGGCGCCCCCACTGGCGGGAAGCATGAAAATGCCGCTCGACACTTTTCTCCGGCTTGACCTGGCGGGAGCGACCCTGTACGCCACGGTTTACGTGGCCGTCGGATTCCTGTTCCGCGATTTTCTGGTTTCCGTGATGCGCGGCTTTCAAACCGCCGGCCGCGCGGTCGAGGGGGTAACGGTTCTCGCGCTCATCGGGTACGCCCTGTACCGGGTCTGGCTTTATCGTAAACACGGCGTATATAGAGTGGTGCCCCGCATCCAGGTGGATGAAGTGACGCGCCGGCTGGCGTCGGAAGACAAGGAAAAAATCCTGCTCATCGACGTTCGCAGCCATGGCTACTATGACGCAGAGACCGCGCGTATTAAGGGATCGATCCGGCTGGAACCCAACAAGCTGAAAGAAGAACTGCAGAACATACCCAAGGACAAAGACATTTATGTCTACTGTACTTGAGCACGCGAAGCGACCAGCGCCCGGGTGGCGTATATGCTGCGGGAAGAAGGCTTCAACGCGTTCGTAATCGTGGGCGGACTGGCCGCCTGGCGCAAGGCAGGCAATCCGCTGGAACCGGTCCCGCGCGACGATCTGGTAAAGCTGCCAACGTTCTCGTGAGGCACAAACCACGTAGGGACAGATGTCCTCATCTGTCCAGTCGAGCGCAGCTCGACAGGGTTTTGCGAGGCATAACAAACTAGCGGAGCGTTGCTCCGCCGGGCAGATGAGGACATCTGCCCCTGCGTGGTTTGTGCCGGGGTCCGACCCCTCAATCATGTCGAAAGAAATCGAGATCAAGTTTCGCGTGGATGATTTTCGCGCGCTGGTGCGGCGGCTGCGAAGCGCCGGCTTCCGTCAGGTGACCCGGCGCACCCACGAAAGCAACACCCTGTACGATCTGCCCGGCCAGAAGCTGCGAAAACGCGGCGAACTGCTGCGCCTTCGCAAATACGGTTCCAGTTGGCTGCTGACCCACAAGGCAAAAGGCAAAGTGGCCCGGCACAAGACCCGGGTCGAAACCGAAACCGGAATCGAAGACGGCGAGCAACTCCAAAAGATTTTGCTGGCACTGGGTTACATGCCTTCTTTCCGCTACGAAAAATTCCGCGCGGAGTGGAGCGACAGCAAGGGCCACGTGGTACTCGACGAAACCCCCATCGGCTGCTTCGGCGAGATTGAAGGCCCGGAGCGCTGGATTGACCAGACTGCCGGACACCTGGGTATCGGCCGCGACTCGTACATCACCGACACCTACGCCGGACTTTTCTATGCCTGGAAGCGGCGCACCCGAAGCCGCGCCAACGAGATGACATTCCGCGCCATTCGGAAGGCGAAAGCGCCGGACTAACCGTTCACAACAATTTACGTCCTGAACAAGAGGGCACTCGTGACTTTGAGAGCCCGCCTGCGTCTAAAAACAACATTGTCCGATCAAGTTCAAGGGAGGCGGCCGTGGATTGGGTAGGCAAGAGTATGCGCTGCGCGGCAGCAGCCGTGATCGTGATGAGCCTGCCCAGCGTCCTCCTGGCTGCCCCGCCACCTACTTTCGGGAAGGTCACCATTCCCCGAGTCAGCAGTCCGCCTCGCCTGGAAGATTTCCTGGAGATGAAACCAAGCCCGGCATGGCAAGGCAAGATGGCCAGGATCGACCAGTTTGTGCAACGTACTCCCAGTGACGGAGAGCCGGTCACGCAACGCACCGAGGCCTACCTGGGCTATGACGACAAGAACCTGTATGTCATTTTCATTTGCTTCGACAATGAGCCGCACAAGGTTCGCGCTTATCTCTCGCGGCGGGAAGAAGTGTTCGATGATGACAATGTCGAGCTGATGCTGGACACGTTCCACGACCACCGCCGGGCCTATGCTTTTTTTTCCAATCCCCTGGGAATCCAGGCCGACGCTCTCTGGACCGAAGGCCAGGAATTCGATTTCTCCTTTGACACCGTCTTCAACACCGAGGGCAAGGTCACGAAGGAGGGCTTCGTGGTCAGGATGGCTATCCCTTTTCGCAGCCTGCGGTTTGCCTCCAACGATCCGCAAACCTGGGGAATCCTGTTGAACCGCTACATCCAGCGCGACAATGAGGGCGCTTTCTGGCCGCGGGTCTCCAGCCGCATCGAAGGCCGCCTGAATCAGGAAGGCGAGGCCACGGGCCTGGAGAATATTTCTCCCGGACGCAATTTCCAGCTCATTCCGTATGGCCTTTTTCGCTCCTACCGCGACCTTGACCTGCGCGATGTGGACCATCCCAAGTTCACCCAGCGCGATGCCTATGGGCAGATTGGGCTGGATGCAAAAGCTGTTTTGAAGGACAAGTTCGTGCTGGATGCGACGGCGAATCCTGATTTCAGCCAGGTGGAGTCAGACGAGCCGCAGGTCACGGTCAACCAGCGCTTCGAAGTGCAATTTCCGGAGAAGCGTCCGTTCTTCCTGGAGAACTCAAATTATTTCCAGACTCCGATTCCGCTGCTCTTCACCCGTCGCATCGTCGATCCCCAATGGGGTGTTCGTCTGACCGGCAAAGACGGACCGTGGGCGGTGGGCATGCTGGTGGCCGATGATGCCTCTCCCGGCGCCGAGGTGGCTCCCGATAACTCTCTGTTCGGGAAACATGCTTACTTTGCGGTAGGCCGCGCCAGTCGCGACATCGGAAGCCAGTCGTCGCTGGGCGTGATGTTCACCGATCGCGAAGAGGGGCCGTACTTCAACCGGGTGGGCGGAATCGACGGCCGCTTCAAACTCAATTCCAACTGGGTGGCCGCTTTTCAGGGAGTGGTGAGCTCCACCCTGTGCAGCGACCCTCAGAACAGCGCCTGTACCCTGGGGACCTATCTCGCCGGCCCCGCGGCAGAGGTGACGCTGCAGCGCGATGGCCGGAAACTGAACTACTTCATGGACTACACCGACCGCAGCGACGGGTTTCGCACCTTCACCGGCTTCGATCCGCAGCCGGACATTCACAATCTCTATCACCGGGTGCAATACAGTTTTCGTCCCGAAGGCAAACACCTGATTTCCTGGGGTCCGCAGATGGAGGTTTACCATACCTTCGATCACGAAGGGAATTACCTGAACTCGGGCTACATCCCTGCCCTGAAAGCGGAGTTCGTGGGACAAACTTTCGTCAATGTGTTTTATGCGAAAGAGATGGAGCTGTTGCGTCCGAAGGATTTCAGCATTCTGACGAGCAATCAAAAATTTATTCGCCATACGACGGAGGTTGAATTCGAGACCAGCCAGTACCGGCCGGTCTCATTTCAACTGGATTATCGCTTTGGCAGCCGCATCAACTATGACTCGCCCGATAACGTGGCCCCGTTTTTGGCCGGGCGGACCTCGGTCAGGACGACCCTGACCGTGCGGCCCAGCCAGGGGCTGCGCATTGATAACACCTACCTGCTCTTGCGCCTGCACAATCGCCTGGGACCAAGCGGCAGCATGAACAATCACATCATCCGTTCCAAGTGGAACTACCAATACAACCGGCGGCTGTCATTCCGCTTCATCGGACAGTACGACTCCGTTCTGGCCAACCCTGCTTTTACCTTTCTCGAAACTACAAAGAATTTCAATGCTGATTTTCTGATCACGTACCTGCTGCATCCCGGCACCGCGCTGTACGTCGGCTACAACAGCAACCTGGAGAATGTGCAACTGCCTCTGGGAAATGACGTGGACGGGAACTTGCTGCATAGCGGCCGGCTGAAGAATGACGGGCGGGGCCTGTTCGTGAAAGCGTCGTACCTCTTCCGCTTCTAGATCCGATCCACGTAGGCCCAGATGTCCTCATCTGGGCAGGCGAGCAAAGCTCGCCAGATTTTGAAGGTGTGGGGCGGGCGCCCCCGCCCGCCGCTTTTGAAGTTGATTTGGATCTTTGGAAATTTGCGGAAACAAGTCAAAGGCGGCGGGCGAGGCGCCCGCCCCACACATGCCAGCTAACCGACGGGAGCCGGTTTGGCGCAGAACTTGTCGAATGCTTTCTTCAGCTCGGCGGCGATATCCACGGCCTCGCGATGCTCGATGTCGCTGCGCTGCATCATGTGAACAACCTTGCCGTCGCGCAGCAGGGCAATCGAGGGCGACGATGGTGGGTATCCTGCAAAATAAGAGCGGGCCCGATCGGTAGCTTCCTTGTCCTGACCGGCAAACACACTGAACAACTTCTCCGGCCGGCTGGAATGCTGCAGCGCAGCTCGGACCGCGGGCCGCATGCGCCCGGCGGCGCATCCGCAGATCGAGTTCACCACTACCATGGTCGTGCCCGGTTGATTAGGCACGGCGCGATCAACATCAGCCGCGGTGCGGAGTTCCTCGATGCCCAGCCGGGTCAACTCTTCGCGCATCGGAATCACCATGATCTCTGGATACATTTCTTCTCCTCGGGGTCATTCTAATACGACGCGAATTCTCCGGATTTGAGCGGCGCAAGTCACAGCAGGATGTGTCCTGAAGTACCGCGCGGAGGCTGCAACCAGCGCCTCTACCCGTCGTATATAGTGAAGCCATCATACCATCATGACAGTTCTGGAAAATGTGCCGCTGGCGCCGCTTACAACCCTCAAAGTGGGAGGCCCGGCGCGCTATTTCACGGAACCAAAATCCGTCGCTGAGGTGGCGGACGCCGTCAATTTCGCCCGCTCCCGGGAGCTTCCCTTATTTGTGCTGGGCGGCGGCAGCAACCTGGTTATCTCGGACGCGGGCTGGCCCGGCCTGGTGCTGAAACTGGCGATCTCGGGGATCGACCAGCGCGAGGAAAACGGCAAAGCGCTGTTCGAAGTGGGAGCGGGTGAAGAGTGGGACAAATTCGTGGCCCGCGCCGTCACCAGAAATTGCGCCGGAGTCGAATGCATGAGCGGCATTCCGGGCAGTGTGGGCGGAACCCCGGTGCAGAATGTGGGCGCCTATGGCCAGGAGGTCTCCGAAACCATCCAGTCCGTGCTGGTGTTCGATCTCAAGGACGGACAGGTCCGTGAACTCTGCGCCGAGGCCTGCGCATTTCAATACCGCACCAGCATCTTCAACACCAGCGAACGCGGACGGTTCATCATCCTGCGCGTGACTTATGCCCTCACGCCCGGCGGCCAGCCTCGCATCGAGTACGCCGACCTGAAAAAGCATTTCGCGGGCTTTCAGAATGCGCCCTCACTGGCCGGGACCCGTGAAGCCGTGCGCCGGATACGCGCCACCAAAGCCATGCTTCTCACCCCTGGAGATGAGGACTGTCGCAGCGCTGGATCATTCTTTAAGAACCCCGTGCTCACGCCGCACCAATATGCCGAGTTGTCGTTGCGCGCCAAGGTCAAGGGATTGCAGGTCCCCAGTTATCCCGCGCTCGATGCCCTGCGCAAAGTTTCCGCAGCCTGGCTGGTGGAGCACTCCGGTTTCAGCAAGGGCTATAACACTGGCCGCGCCGGCATTTCGCGCAAGCATGCCCTGGCCATCGTAAATCGCGGCGAAGCCACCGCCGCCGACATCCTTGGATTGAAAGATCACATTCAACAGCGCGTGGAAGAACTGTGGGGCATTCAGCTTGAACCTGAACCTGTATT
>DATGYF010000164.1:0-2647 GCA_035298145.1 Terriglobales bacterium
GTTGATCCAGACATACTGCTCGCTCCCAAAGGTCACGAACGTGACCGGCCCCGAGAACGACGCGCTCTTTCCGGAATCGTCGAACACCACGCGCACGCCGTGCGGATTGTTCTCATCCCGATTCACCAGCATCAACGACCAGTTCCCATCGGGACGATGCACCGCATAACTCGTCACCAGCGCATTGCCCTCACTGTCCTTGATGTCGGCCGACGACTGGAACATGGTGTGCACGCCGGAACGATGCTGCACCCACTCCAGGTTGATCATGTGGGCCGCGAAATACGGTGAGGTATAGCCCTTGATGTCATAGTGTTCGTTGGAGACAAAGTTCGACCACGAAGCCCAGCCCAGGCAGCTGTTCTGCAGGCCCTGCGGCTGAATCGGCGAGTGATAGAAGGCGGCGCCCCCACCCTCGAAGAACGATCCGATATTGTCGGCCAGCCACAGCGCGGCAAAGATCGTGGTCATCGGCCCGGTAAGCGAGGCCGCCAGATGATTTTCCGTCACCATCAAGGGAACGTCTTTCGGGACGCCGTCATCCCTCCACACCTGCAGGATGTGCTTCATCAGTTGCGGCTCGGTGTAGAGAGTTTTCCAGGTGATGGTGCAGGGCTCAAACGGATAGTGCTCGAAAGATACGAAAGAGAGATCGGCCAGGCGACCGTGCGCCTTCAGGTAGTCCACAAACCGCCCCATCCATGACGTCCGGCCCTGCGCGTCCGGCCACACCGTTATGTCTTCATTGACCCCTTCGAAAATCGGCCCGCCCAGTTTCAGTTTCGGATCAACCTTGTGAATCGCCGTTGCCCATTGCAGGTAGAGCGCCGCATAGTCCTCCGGCATGGCATGCTTGCCGTCAGGCTCCTCGCCCATTTCCACATATCCGATGCGATAGCCGCGCTTCTCAATGTAGGCGATCTGCGCCGCCGCATCGTCGGGCGTTCCATACAACATGCTGACCGGAATCATCGCGGGCAGATTGTTCGTCAGACCGCTGGTGAAGAAGAGGTCGAAGCCGCTGTGCTGGTAGCCTCCGCCTTCATATACATCTTCATCCGAATGCCACGGGTCAATAGACGAAACGCAAAATGTGGTTCGCTTTTCGCCAGGATCTTTCGCCGCCTCCGAAAACGCGCCGCCCCGGTCCACCGTGCCGGCTTCGATTTGCTGAATCGCATACCCCACGCAATTGCGCACGTCGCCCGATCCGTGTTCATCGCAGGTATTCGAGGATTCAGTCATGAGCACACGCAGAAAGCGCGTCGAAACGGGCGTATCCGCAAGTTTCAGCGTGCCCGTGCCACCTCGGGATTTGTTCACTACGCCGGACGCAAAAGCTTTCCACTCACCCTTGGGCCCTCCGTCGAAGTCGAGCGCGTCCCCGGTCCCCACCCAATACTCCACCTGATATTTGGTAGCGTACGGACTCGCCCAGGCGATGCGCACTGCGTTCACCGGCTTGTTCGCTTTCAAATCCACAATCACCCACTGCGGATGAAGCGCGTCGCTCTCGCCGGTAAACTTGCTGGTCAGGTAGGGGTTGCTTTTCCAGTAAGACAGATTCGGACCTTGAACCGGCCGGTCGCCGCTGGTCGCGAAACCCCGGTGCGGCAGCGCATAGGCCAGGATGTATCGGATGGGTTCCTTCAACTCCGTACTGCCGGTGAAGTATCCGCTGCGGTGCGCAGCATCGCTCCAGGCTCCGTTTTCCGTCCAGTGCCAGGCCGCCATGCGCAGCTCAGTGTTATTGCGATAGGTGATCGGACCCCAGCCGGCGGAAAGTGATTCCTGAAGGATATGCGGCGAGTAAACCATGTCGATGTCGCGGCGCGACAACACATCGATCGAACTGCCCAGCGCGCTGTCGGGGTCAAACGAATTGATGGCATGGCCCGCCTCAACCCGCACCGTCCCGGTCTGCGCTGCTGTGGCGTCCGCCGCGGACTGGGCCAAAGTGCGAATTGGCTGCGCCGCAATACAAACGGCCACGATGGCCATCGCTATCGCGCTCGATAGCCTCTGAAGCACCCGCCCCTCCACTCCGCCTGAAGTCATCTCCATCTCAAGTCCTCTCATTCTGATCACGGAAACGGCCTCCGGGTTTAGAGTAGCGCCGGCGTCCCGCCCGCACCCGCCGAGGGCAAAGCTCGGGGCAGGCTCCGGGCTCGTCCCGCCCGCACCTGCCGAGGGCGAGACGCCCTCGGGACAACCGGCAAGATGCCGACGCCACACCGGACCGTGAATCTTCTCAGCATTGCAACGCGCGAATTCTAGCATCGCTGCCGTCTCGGCGGCGGAAATGAGCGGCTTGAGGTTCTGATATTCTGTTTCGCAATCCCTTACGGCCCGGAGAACTGATCCCATGAGATTCCATTTTCTTTTAGTCGTATGTGTGCTGTTCACCATGGCGCTCCCTCCAAGTTCAAAGGCCGCGGACCAGCCCACACGCGAGGTCGCCATTACTATCGACGACCTGCCTGCCGGCTCCTCCAGTTCGATGTCCGCTGCAACCCTGCTCGACATGACCACGAAGCTGCTGACTACGCTCCGCGACCAGAAAATTCCGGTAGTCGGATTTGTCAATGAGCGAAAGCTCTATAAGTTCGGCGAGGTTGACGACCGGATTAAAGCTCTCCGCATGTGG
>DATGYF010000165.1:0-2257 GCA_035298145.1 Terriglobales bacterium
GCGCCAGCCCCAGCGCGCGCTGCAACTGAACTTCGATCCAAACCTGGCGAACGTTGGTCCCGCCCTCTTCCCGAGCGAAGAAGCGGTCGTGGAACAGCGCGGTCGCGGCATCGTATTCTCCCGCTTCCGCCAGATTCAAGATCAGCTCGTAGATCAACCGCGTCGGCATGCTCGCGCGGTCGGGATAGAGTTGCAGGGCATCGACGCGCTCGCGCGCAGGCCTTTTCAGCAGGCTGAGTGTCTGATCGATGCCCACATAAAGTGCACCATTGTTGGGATCGTTGCGCAGCCCCTCGCGAAATGCTGCCAGCGCCTGTTCCGGATCGTTCTTCACCTGCAACAGGACCCGTCCCAGGCTGGCATGCAACACCGGCAAGCCGGGAGCAAACTTGCGCGCCGCATTCCACTCCGCCAGCGCGTTTTCGGTCAGGCCGCGCGAAAAATAGAGCGTGCCCAAAAGATAGTGGGCGGTGCCGTCCTCAGGATTTTCCCGAAGCGCGGCTCGCAGGACATCGAGTTCCTGCGCGCTGCTGGGAAAAACGTAGGCTGTAGAGAGCTTGTCGGCGGCCTGGTAGGCAGCGGACGCAGGCTGGCCGAGCTTTTCCATGCAATAGGCCCGAAAGTATGCGACCAGGGGATGAAGCTGCGGCGGCAGCGATCCGGGCTCGGTCTCATCGGGCACGGCAGTGGGATAGGATCGCGAGAGTATTTCCAACGCCGCCTGGTACATTCCCAGGCGCATGTAGAGCGCGGCCACATTCAATACCCGGTCGGCATTGTCCGCCAGGTGATTCAGGTCCGGAGATGACAACTGCTCCCGTAGAAAATAGCTTTGCGGAAAACGCGCCAGCCATTCCTGGGCAAAATCCCGTGCCGTGGGTTTCGCCAGGGCCCGGCGCACTGCGGCCAGTTCTTCGGCCGTTCGCAGGTCGTTGGGCGCGGACTCCAGGGCCTCCCGCAAATAGGACTCCGCCTGATTCAGATCGCCCGCGCGAGCCGAAAGCTCACCCAATCGGAGTGCGCCCGCAGCTTTGAACTCAGGCATGAGATGGGCGGCCTCGAAGGCACCCCGCGCTGCGCGGGTTTCGCCCAGGGCCTCATAGGCGATGCCCAGATAGTACGAGGCCTCCGCATCGCTGGTGTTACGGGCGTGGACTGCCTCAAGATATTTTTCTGCCTCGGCAAACCGCAACACTCCGGCGCAGAGACGGCCAGCCGCCTTCTGCAACCCGAAACTGTCGGGATACTTGGCCAGCGCCTGTTGATAGGTCGCCAGCGCCAGCAGGAGTTCTCCGTCGAGTTCCTGCTGGTTGCCGAGCTGGATCCAATCGTCCTCGCTTCTCTTCTCGGCCGGTGGCATGACGTACGCCGCCTGGGGCCCCACCTGAATCTCTGCCGCCGGCGTCCAGTCGTATTCATCTTCCGTCTGGTGCAGCAGCACTACGCCGTGATCATCCTGCAGCTCAAAAGTGTATTTGTCCCGTGGATTCGCCAAAGCAAACCGGTGCGACCAAACCCGCTCGGGCGAGAGATCGCCATTCTCCTCGAAGATCTGCTGCGTCCCGTCCAGGACGCGCAATGAAGCATTCCTCACCGCATGATTAACGTTCAACCCGGCTAACAGAACATTGTCTTTGCGGCTGAGATGAACAACGCCGTTGAGGTTCGCCCGCGAAATCCCGCCGATCTCGCGCACCGGCATCCAGTACTCCGAAAAACTTATGCTCTGCCGGGGCTGCAGAAACGCGTATGTTTCCTGGTTGCGAAAGAGCCCTGCCTGCACCTCGGCGTACGCGCTGTCGTTGTCGGATAGCGTCTTGCGCCAGTCGAGGCCATCAGCGTCAACTCCCCACGACCATATTTTCTTGGCGGGAAGCTCGTCGTAGTTGGCAAAATGCGCGATGCCCGCCTCGGTATGTGGATTCCACAGTCCCATGAAGGGCTCGCGGCTGCCGTGCACGAACAGAGACACTGGGCCTTTGGTCTGGTTCCGGATCAGGCTCAGGTCCGTGCCGTCTGCTTCCACCGGCCAGGGTTGCACCTCGGTAAAACCGTGGCTGGCGGCGAAGCGCATGGGATACTGGATCCGCGAATCGTCCCAGACTTCCACCCCGGCATTGCTCCACCAGTAAAAGCGATGCCTTACGTCGCTGCGGTTGTACAGGGTCACGCGCTGCTCGAGCACGGTGGACCGCAGCCGCAATACCAGTTCCACCGTCCATTGCATGCCGTACACGCGATCGATGTTTCCCACCGT
>DATGYF010000166.1:0-19803 GCA_035298145.1 Terriglobales bacterium
AGGCGCGCGAGACAAGCCGTTGACAAAAATTTCTTTAGGACTAGAATACGCGACGATTTCTGCCTGTAGAATTTCATTCATGAGCTCTCAACTTCTCGACTCCGTTTTGCTGCAAACCGACTTCCCCGAACTGAAACTGCATGCCAGTGGCAAGGTACGCGACGTTTACCATCTGGACGAAGACCGGCTGCTGTTCGTGGCCACCGACCGGATTTCCGCGTTTGACTACGTGCTGGCCACCGGCATCCCGCACAAGGGGCGAGTGCTGACGCAGCTTTCGCTTTTCTGGTTTGAGTTCCTTCGCGACCTGGTGCCCAACCATCTCCTTACCGCTGACGTGAGCCAGTATCCGGCGCCGCTGCAAAAGTATGCCGACCAACTGCGCGGCCGCTCCATGATCGTGGCGCGGGCGGACATGTTTCCCGTGGAATGCGTAGTGCGGGGCTACATTTCCGGATCAGCCTGGAAGGAGTACAAAGCTACCGGCCGGGTGTGTGGTATCCAGCTGCCCGCGGGATTGCGCGAATCCGAGCGCTTGCCCGAGCCCATCTTCACGCCTTCAACCAAGGCTACCAGCGGGCACGACGAGAATATTTCCTTTGAAGAGATGACCAAGCTGGTGGGACCCGAGCTCAGCCGGCAGCTGCGCGACCTCACCCTGGCGGTTTATGTAAGGGCCGCGGATTATGCGCGGCAAAAAGGCATTATCATTGCGGACACCAAGTTCGAGTTCGGTCGCACCGCGCAGGGCGTCACTTTGGCCGACGAGGTGCTTACGCCGGACTCGTCCCGATTTTGGCCGGCGGACAAGTACTCTCCCGGCCGGGCCCAGGAATCGTTCGACAAGCAATACGTTCGCGATTATCTGGAAGAAATTCGCTGGAACAAGCAGCCGCCGGCGCCGGCACTTCCGGCTGAAGTGGCACAACGGACCAGCCAGAAGTATGTCGAAGCGTACCGCCAGCTTACTGGACTTGAGCTGGATGTTTAAGCGCACCGTGAACTTTTGGAAGACGGTATGAACGGCGCGGATTGGGCCATCGTAGCGGTGGTGCTGCTATCCACCGTGCAGGCAGCTTACGCGGGGTTTTTCCAGGAAGCATTTCATCTGGCGGGTCTGGTGGCGGGATACCTGCTGGCGGCATGGCAGTATCAAAGTGTTGCCCGCTGGCTGGAGAGGTATCTGAAGTCGGTCTGGCTGGCCGAGAGCGCGGGCTTCCTGATTATTTTTTTTGCGGTCGCGGTAGCCGCGGGTATGGCGGGCCAGACTGCACGCTGGATCATGAAGAAGTCCGGTCTCAGCTTTGTGGACCGGCTTCTGGGTGGGGCGCTGGGGTTGCTGCGAGGCTGCCTGATTGTGGCGGTCATTGTGGTGACCATGACAGCGTTTACGCCCAGTTCGAAGTGGCTTGCAGGTTCAGAGTGGGCTCCGTATTTTCAAGCCGTAGGGCGGGCCGTCATCTGGGTCGCTCCCGCGGAACTGCGGGCCAGGTTCTACCAGGGGCTGGATTTGCTGCGCCGCGTGCCGCAAACCGTCCCCGGCGGCGTCCTGCCCCCTCCAGCGCCGGCGAAATAGGAAGTTCGGCACAACATTATTTGGAGAACCGGCCTTTACAGGCCAGCGATGGTTCGCGCAGAAAGAGAGATGCCGTGAGAGATCAGCTCGAAGCCCTTATTATGCAGATGTACCGGAGTAATATTCTTTATTCCGAGGCGGTGCGCGAATTCAAAAAGAAGTTTATCCTCACCGTCCTGCAGGAGAACAAGGGCAACCAATGCCGCGCCGCGCGCGAACTTGGCATGCACCGCAACACCTTGAGCCGGACTATTTCAGAACTCAAGATTGACGTCCGGCAACTGCGTGACGGCGTCAAGCGTCCCCCGCGCAGCGCCCGGCCAGTCGGCTACGAGAAGAAGGCGGCGCGCTAAAGCCTGCTGATCAAACTTTGCGACCTTTGCGGGTTGCTTTGCGTCCTTTGCGGTTAAAGGTTTTGATCTTATCCGCGAATGAGGCAAAATCTTGAACCGCAAAGGACGCAAAGGAAACCCGCAAAGGTCGCAAAGAAATCTCCAAAAATTAAGGGCAGCCCCCTGGGGGCCGCCCTTTTGTATGCGGCGATGACCGGCTACTGCGGCTTCTTGCGAACTGGTGGTTTCCTCGCCGGGGCCGGCGCCGCCTTGGTCAATAGCGCTCCCTTTTCCATAACCATTACAAACGGGGTGGGAGTGTAGGAGACCGGGGTGCCTTCGAAATTGATCTTGTCGCCCTCCTTGGGAACCATTCGGGCGGGGATCGCTGCGGGGAACGTAAGCTCGATGTCGGCGCGCTTCTGATCTATGTCGTCCACGCTCGCCGCCAATCCCAGCTTGGTGGGCGAAGCGCTGATCACTGCCACTTCCGCCATCTGCAGGTTCTTGCCTTTGAGTGCGTTCCAGACCGTGTCCTGGTCGGCCTGGGTTCCTACCGACAGAACCAGTTCCCATTCCGCAAAACTCATCTCTTCGGGCTTTTTGGTTTTGACCAGCTCAGCGGCTTGCTGCTGCGGAGTTGGAGGAACGTATTGTGTGATGGTAAATCCGGCCGGCGGCAGCGGCGTCGCCTTGGTCTGGGCCAGCAGGTCATCCCAACCCTGGTCGGTGCCGTGGTACTTGGAGTAGCGGCTGCGACCGAATTTGATGATCGAGTCCTTCCCTTTCGGATCGCTGACCAGGTTGGCGGCGCGAGCGATGAAAAAGAGCCCGTTCACGTCATCGGAGGGCGTGGCGGTCAGATAGGCAAGAGCCAGGGGATACACGTTCTCGACGTTATTCGGGTCAGCCTCGACTGCCGGGCGCAAATACTTCTGCGCCTCGGCATAATCCTTAAGCTGCAGAGCCGAGAAACCGGCGACGCTGTTCAGCAATCCGGCCAACTGGGTCTTCTGCTTGGCGAAGTCCGCCTCCGAAACGTTGTCCGCCTTGGGCATCTTCTCCAGGGCCTGTAATCCGCGTTCGGCATGTTGCTTGGCGTCTGCCCACTTCTGGGCTGCCCGCTCGTTGTAGGCGAGCAGCACCAAAGCTCGAGCGTTGTTGGGGTTCGCGGCCAGGAGGCGGTTTGCGGTGTCGATGACCTTGGCCTGGTTGTTGGCCTGCTGGTAAGTTCCCATCAGCAGTTCTAGGGCATCCTCTTTCATGACGCTGTTGGGATACTGAGTGAGGAAGGCTTCCAGCCCGCTGATCTTGGCGGCAGGGTCCGACTGCTGCACGGCGCCGACGTACGCGTTGTATTCGGCGGGATCCTTGATTTCCTTCTTCTGAGTTTGCGGCTGTGCCGGGGATGCCTGCGGTTGAGACGCCTGCGGTTGCGGCGAAGCAGCAGTCTGGCCGGATGCCAGGTTAGCCAACACCAGCAATAGCGCCACTAGACTCGTCTTCATTCGAATCGCTCCTTAGATTTTCGGGAAAAACGGCGACAGCACCCAGGTATCACCCAAGCAAGCCCCGGGTCTTGCTCGAACATAGGCGGCACACATGCCCAGCCGACGGGCTCCGGAAAACACCCGGCAGTTGCAGTAAACGTTACACCGCCGATGGAACCATTTCCGGTGAGGCGGATTATAAGTATGTGTCTCGCCTAAGGCAAGTTCGTCTTTACAATGGCTTATCACCTCATCTTGTAGGATGCGGTTTAGAGCGCACCCGTCAGGCCTAAATGGTGGCCCGGAAGTGCCAGGAGGGGTTGTTCCATGGCTACGTTAACCGAACCTGAATTGCAAGGGCAGCTGGCAATTGTTACAGGCGCAGGCGCAGGAATTGGGGCGGCGATTGCCCGCCGGTTGGCCGGGATGGGGGCGCTTACATTTCTTTGCGGGCGCCGGCGCGCCGCCCTGGAAAGCACGACGGCGGCAATCGTCAAGGCAGGTGGGCGCGCTGAAATCGCCGAGTGCGACGTCACCAGTCTGGCCTCGGTTGAAGCGCTGGCCGCTCTGGTCGAGAGCAAGTCGGGCCGCGTGGACATCCTGGTAAACAACGCCGGCGTCGGCAGCTTTGCCGGCCCCCTGCACCAGATGTCTCCCCAATCCTGGGAACAGGTCATGAACACCAATCTGCGCGGTGTCTATTACTGCATGCGCAGCTTCGCTCCCATGATGATTCGCGCGCGCTACGGACACATCGTCAACATCTCTTCCCTGGCGGGAAAGAATGCGCTGCCCAACGGCGCCGCCTACGCCGCTTCGAAATGGGGTCTGAACGGGCTAAGCTATTCGGCGGCGGAAGAATTGCGCGTCCACAACATCCGGGTGTCAGTGGTTTGTCCCGGATCGGTGAATACCGATCTGAGCCCGCACCAGGGTAAGGATCCGAAGAAGATGCTGCAGCCGGAAGATGTGGCCCATGTGGTTGCGATGCTGGTGACCCAGGAGCCACAATCCTTCGTCAGCGAGGTACTGCTGCGGCCCACGCAAAAGCCTTAGCAGGGGGAGATCATCATGGCGAAAGCGCGCAAGCACGCGGCACCCAAACCCAGCCGTCCGCACATGCCTGGATACGGGCTGCCGGAGAGCAAGAAAGGACTGCTGCCCTGGAAGTGGGCCGAGCAGCGCCTGCGCAAGAGTCACAACTACTGGATCACGACGGTAAAGCCGGACGGCTCGCCACATACGATGGTGATCTGGGGTCTGTGGATGGACGGAGCTTTCCTGTTCAGCACGGGTCGGCAGTCGCGCAAGGCCCGGAATCTGGCGAAGAATCCGCGTTGTGTGGTCTGCACCGAGCAGGCGGAGGAAGCGGTCGTCGTCGAAGGCGTGGCTGAGGTCGCAGGGGTGACTGTGCGCCGGGAATTCCTCAGAAAATACCAGCCGAAATACCACTTCGACATGGCGGGAATGGAGAAAGATATTCTGGCCATGAAAGAGCCGGTATTCGCGGTTCGCCCGCGCCTGGTCTTCGGATTGTATGAAAAGAATTTCATGGGCAGCGCCACGCGCTGGAAGTTCAAGTCCTAGATGATCACGTGGGGACAGCCGCCCCGGCTGTTCGGCGGAGCGAAGCTCCGCTAATTTCTTCCGCGGCAAACTTTGTCGAGCAGCGCTCGACCGGACAGCCGAGGGGGCTGTCCCCACGTGGGTTGCGGTGCGGTAAGATTCTCACATGGCCAACAAATTCCGTGTTTTTGCTACCTGCGATATCGGAGATGCCATCGATTTGCTGCGCCAGCGCGGCTACGAAGTCGAAATCTATCCCAAGCCGGAAGCGCCCCCGAAGAGCCTTATCGTCGAGAAAGTGAAGTCCGGCATCGACGGGCTGATCACCACCTTGCGCGATTCCATCGACGCCGAAGTATTTGAAGCGGGCAAGGGCAAATTGAAAGTTGTGGCCCAGTTTGCCGTGGGCTTTGACAACATCAACCGCGCCGATGCCAACCGCTACAAGGTTCCCTTTACCAATACCGCCGACGTGCTCACCGAGGCCACGGCGGAATTCGCATTTTTCATGATGGGCGCCCTGGCGCGAAAACTGTGGTCAGCGGAACACTTGACCCGGGATAACAAGTGGAGCTATTGGCATCCCTACTTGCCCTTCCTCGGCGATGAGGTGACCGGGAAAACGATTGCCATCATCGGCACCGGCCGGATCGGCCTGGCCATGATCAAGAAATGCGCCGGCTTCGACATGAATATCCTGTGCTACGACCCCGCCTATCAGAACCACGATTACGTGAAGTCGATCCGGGAGATCATGGACCTGCGCCACGCCCGGGGGATTTCAAAAATCAAGAACTGGATCAAGTACGTAGGCGTGGACGAGGCGTTGGGTCAGGCCGATTTCGTCAGCGTGCACGTGCCGCTGCTCCGTGAGGGCGAGAGTCCCGCGCCCACTTATCATCTGTTCAATGAGCAGACCCTGCGGCAGATGAAGCCTACTGCGTTTCTGGTGAACACTTCGCGCGGGCCAGTGGTCGATGAAGCTGCCCTGGCGAAAGCGCTGCGGGAGAAATGGATTGCCGGCGCGGCGCTGGACGTGTATGAAAAAGAACCGTTGCCCGCGGACTCGCCGTTGCGTGATCCGGCAATCGAAGACCGCTGCCGGCTGTATCCTCATTTCGCCAGCGCCGGCCGCATTACGCGGCTCTCGCCCGATCCGGACAAGGGTATGGCGGGACGGGCGGTCCAAGGGCTGATTGATGTGCTCGAGGCCAACTACGGCGGCGATGTGGCCAAGATGCCGTATGTGGTAAACAAAGAAGCGTTCATGTAGGTGCGAGCGTCCTCGCTCGTGCTGAATTATGCTGCGGCATCGGAAAACGGCAGACTAAGCAGAGAGTCGCACGAGCGGGCGCTCGCGCCTACATTACTCGGAGATGGTGTGCTCTTCGCTCTGGGCGCGGAGGACGCGATCCACGGAATACGGCGCGCGCCGGGTGGGCTCGTGGTAGTGCCGCACCTGCATCTCGCCCAGCAACCCCACCGCCAGCATGTTCAGGCCGGCCAGCAGCAGCACTGCGGTAAAGATCATCAGCGGACCGTGGTTGGCCATGATCGGCGTGTGGTGCAAAACCTTCTGAGCCACCAGCCAGAGGGCGACGCTTGATCCCGCCATCATGCTGAGCATGCCGAAGGTTCCGAAGAAATGCAGCGGGCGCGACAGGTAGCGCAGCAGGAAACGAATGGTGATCAGGTCAAAAAACACCCGGAAGGTGCGCGAGATGCCGTAGTGCGAAACCCCGCGCTCGCGGTTCACGTTCTGGATGGGCACTTCGCAGATGGAAGCTCCATGCCACGAGGCCAGGGCCGGGATAAAGCGATGCAACTCGCCGTAGAGCGGGACCTGGTCCAGAATTTCCCGGCGATAGGCTTTGAAGGTCGTACCAAAGTCGTGAATGTCCACGCCGCTCAGCTTGGCCATCAGCCAGTTGGCGCAGCGGGAAGGCAGGCGGCGGAGCCAGAAGTTGTCAATGCGGCGCTTGCGCCAGCCGCTGACGATGTCGTAGCCCTCGGAAATCTTTTCCAGAAAAATGGGGATATCGGCCGGATCATGCTGCAGGTCGCCATCCATGGCGATGATATATTCGCCGCGGGCGTGATCGAAGCCGGCAGCCAACGCTGAAGTCTGGCCGAAGTTGCGGCGCAGCTTCACTACGGTTACGCGGCTATCGACGGCCGCGATCTCGCGCAGCATATGGAAACTGCGGTCGGTTGATCCGTCGTCCACCAGCACAATCTCGAAGGTCTCGCCGTTGGTTTCCATGACAGCTTTGAGGCGGTCGTAGAGGTCGGTGACATTCTCCTGCTCGTTGTGCAGCGGGACCACAATGGAATACTTGGGCATGGGCTGTCTGATTATACGATTAGATGCCCGATTTTGAAGCATTGATGCAGCACTATTTGTGCGACGGTGAAACCCCAATAGTAACCACCGTGCCCTCCACAAACCACGTAGGACCGGACGCCCCCTTCCGGGCGGGAGAGCAAAGTCGTCTGGGGTGTTGAATTGAGAATCACCCAAAACCCCGGCCGGGCTTCGCCCGGCTGGGCGGTGTGGACACCCGCCCCTACGTGAGCAGTGCGGCTACAGCCCCGGGCCCTCGGGATAGGCAGGCAAATCGGGGGGCCGAGGGGGCAGCTTCTTCGGATTGGCCTGAATTTCCTTCAACACGACTTCGATGGCCCTCTCCAGTTGCGGGTCCTGCCCTTTCACTACCAGGTCGGGGCGATTCTCGACCACAATGTCGGGCTGCACGCCGCGGTTCTCCACCACCCACTTGCTGTTGAGGTCGTAGCGCGCGGCCTCGGGACGCGTAATGTAGCCTCCATCCATAAGCGGTATCTGGCCGCGGATGCCACGCACTCCGCCCCAGGTGCGTTCGCCGATGAGGGGGCCGAGTTTGTAGTACTTGAAGTAATAGCTGAATATGTCACCGTCAGAGGCAGCGTAACGATTGGTCACACAAGCCATGGCGCCGTTGAATACAACTGGGGGGACGGTGTTGCTCTCCCAGTTGCGAATGGAGCCCATGCCGGCCAGCACGCGCCGCAGCCTGGCGAAGATGAGCTGGTCCACAAAGCCGCCGCCGTTGTAGCGCACGTCGATAATCATTCCCTCTTTGCGGATCTGCGGAAAGTACTGTTTGACGAATTCATTCAGCCCCGGGCCTCCCATATCCGGGAGATAGACGTAGCCGATGCGCCCATTGCTGGCGGCATCAACCTTTTTGCGATTGCTCTCGATCCAGGCCAGTTCGCGGAGGCCGTTTTCATCCGCCACCGGCTTTACCTGCACGGTGTGGGAGCCATCCTCCGAAGGTTTGGAGTTGACGGTCAGCGTGACATTTTCGTTGGCCGTGTTCACAAAAAGCTCATAGGGGTTTTGCGGAGTCCGCAGCGGGCGCCCGTTGACCGCAACCAGATAGTCGCCTTCCTTTACAGTTACCCCGGGTTCGGTCAGGGGCGAGCGGGTCTGCGGGTCCCAGTTTTCGCCGGCATAGATTTTCTTGAGGCGGTACATGCCGGCGGCCTGGTCGGCCTCGAAGTCCACTCCCAGCAAGCCTACATTGACAGGATGCAGATCGGGAAAGTCTCCGCCGCCCACGTAGGTGTGCGAGTTCGAGAGTTCGCCAATCATCTCGCCCAGGATGTAGGTCAGGCTGTAGCGGTCGGCCACCGACGGCAGCAGTTGGGCATACTTTTCGCGCATCTTTTCCCAGTCCACGCCGTTCATCGCCGCGGCGTAGAAATAATCGCGCTCCTGCCGCCAGACCTCGTTGAACATCTCTTTCCATTCGGCGGGAGGATCGATCTGCGCTTTCATGCCGCCCAGGTTGAGCGCACCGTCGCCGACTTTCTTGGGACCGTCCGGCTTGGCGTCGATAATGCCGTAAGTGTGGCCGTCGCGCCCGCCATCGGCCTCATAGAGCAGCTTGGAGCCGTCAAACGAAAGAGCAAAGCGTTGCACGCCCTCGATCAGGACCTTGTCCTTGCGCTCTTTCAGATCGTAAACGCGGGTGGCCGGCGCCTCTCCCGGAACCGGTCCGGAGAGCCCCTGAATGGGCCGGGTGGAATAGTAGATAAAGCCCTTGGCGGCTAAATAGGAACCGATGACAGCAGGCTCGATGGGCAAGGCCACCACGCGGCCCGTGATGCCTGCAAGGTCAATGCGGAATTCCTTGAGTTTATCCTTGTCCTCTTTTTTGTCTTTATCGCCCTTGTCTTTATCTTTATCTTTTTCCCTCGCTTCCGGAGATGGTTCTTTCTCGTTCTTCTTTTTGCCCCTGGTCTCGGCCTTGCCCCCGGTCTTCCCTCCGGTCTTGCCTTGCTCCTTGCCCGGCGGAGTCAACAACTCGTCCTTGTTCTCTTCTTTTTTGATTTGAGTCTCGTCGCTCAACGGCTGAAAGGGCGAAGGCTCATCCGCACGTAGAGTCACGACATAGATCCGTGTGGTCTTGGGGTTGGCGAACTCGAAATCCACATTGCCCAGAACTTCGTTGAAGTCTCGGTCAGAGAGAAAGTACATGTACTTTCCATCCGGATCGAATACGGGAGCGTAGCTGTTGGTCATGCTGGTGGTGACGGGAGTGATTTTGCGATCGGTCAATGAGAATAGATTCACCACCGAGTAAGTGTTTTCGTCGTTTTTGTCATAGGCCAGCCACTTGCTATCGGGAGACCACGAGTAATTCAGAATTTCCCCGTACTTCCCCCGGTCAACCTCAACCTGTTTCTTCAGGTTGATGTCGGCATACCAGAGACGACAGTCCTTGTCGGACCACGCTACCTTCTTGCTGTCGGGTGACCACGATGGAGCGTACTTGAAGCCCTTGTAGCCGCTGGTGATCTGCTGTTCCTTGCCCATCCCGTCTTGGGGTGAAATGTAAAGCTCGTCTTCGCCGCTGCGGTCGGATACGTAGAGGATCCAGCGGCCATCCGGCGACCAGGCCACCGATTTCTCTCGAATGCCCGGAGTGCGAGTCAGATTGCGGACGCTGCCCTCCTTTGCCGGGACGGTGAAAACGTCTCCCCGGGCGCCGAACACCGCCCGCTTCCCTTCCGGCGAAATGTCGAAGTCCGTAATATTTTTGGCCACGCTGGCCCAGTGTTTGAGGGTCTGGTCGCGGTCGCCGGGCAGATAGACGGTTAACTTCTTCGGCTGCTTCGATTCAAAATCAAAGGTGTAAAGGTAGCCGCCGTTCTCGAAGATGATGGAATCGGGACCCAGGCTCGGCCACATCACGTCGAAGTCAGTGAAGTGTGTAAGTTGTTCGATCTGCTTGCTGCTCAGATCGTAACTGTAAAGATTGAGATGATGTTCGGGACCGCGATCGGAGGTGAAGTAGATAGCATTGCCATGCCACATGGGAAAAGTATCTGTCCAGTCCGTGTGGGGCACGTCTTCCACCGAATTATTCTTGAGATCGTAGATGGCGATAGCCTGGGCCAGGCCCCCGGTGTAGCGCTTCCAGGTGCGGAAGTTGCGGAAGATGGGGTTGTAGGCGATTTTCGTGCCGTCGGGGGAAAACGAAGTGAGGCCTCCCTGGTCAACCGGCAATGGTTCCGGTAAACCTCCGTCGATGCTTACGCTGAAGGGGCGCTTGGTCCAGCCGTTCGTGGCATCGCGGCGCGAGAGAAAAAGAATGCGCTTGCTGTCCCGAAACCAGGTGACCACTTCGTTGTGAATGCCCATGCGATCGCTGAGCGGCGCCGCGGCCCCTTGATAAAATGTCAACTGCCGGGGATGGCCGCCCTGGGCGGGCATGACGTACACGTTGAAATTTCCATCATATTGTGCGGTGAAGGCAATCCATTTGCCGTCGGGGGAAAATTTCGGAAACAGTTCGCGCCCCGCATCCGCCGTGATGCGCCGCGCCTCGCCTCCCGCGCTCGATGCCAGCCAAAGATCGCCGCCGTACATGAAAACGATTTTGTCCTTGTAGATATCAGGAAAACGCATCAGGCGGCCTTCCGCCATTTCCTGGCCTGATCCGGTGCAGGCGAAAGCAAGCATGGCGAGCAGCAGCAATCTCTTGGGATAAGACATCAGTGCTCCTTTTTGACTGAGTTCTGCCGGCGGGAAACTGGAATGGTCTTTCATCACGAAACGAACGTGCGATTGTAACAGCCCCTACAGCTCGAAATCATCACGCCGCTTCGGTGTCTTGGACGGGCAGGGCGGCGAAAGGAAAGCGGGACGGGGGTGGAAGTTAAAGCTGAACTTATCCCGGGGCCATCCTTTGCGCCCTTTGTGAATCCTTTGCGTACTTTGCGGTTAAAGCCTCTTACCGCAAAGGTCGCCAGGAAACCCGCAAAGAGCGGAAAGGCAAAACCCCCGGGGAGCCTTGACGGATCGCCTATAATTCCGCTTCCCGTTCAGCCAGCTTCAAAAAGGAGACCCGCTTTGCGCAAACCGGAGAACACGCTTCCCGCTGATGCGGTTCCGTCCCGCCGTCGATTCGTTCAGACTGCTGTCGTCGGCGGAGTGGGCGCCGCCCTGCTGCCTGCGCTGGCTGGCGCACGCGAGCTGGCTGACGCTCCGCCCGTTTCTTCCGAAGTTAGAGGTTTCGAACTCGACGAACTCACTATCGCGGATCTCCAGGCGGGCATGACATCCGGGAAATTTACCGCTCAATCCCTTACCCAGAAATACGTGGCCCGGATCGAAGAGATAGACCACCGCGGGCCGGCCGTCAACAGCGTGATCGAAGTTAATCCCGACGCGCTAGCCATCGCGCAAGCCCTCGACCGGGAGCGTAAGGCCAAGGGCGCGCGAGGCCCGCTGCATGGCATCCCCGTCCTGATCAAGGACAACATCGACACCGCCGACCGTATGCAGACGACTGCCGGATCGCTGGCACTGGTGGGTTCGCGGCCGGCAAAAGATTCTTTCGTGGCGCAGAAACTGCGCGAGGCCGGCGCGGTGATTCTGGGCAAGACCAATCTGAGCGAGTGGGCGAACATTCGCTCCAGCCATTCGGTCAGCGGATGGAGCGGTCGCGGCGGGCTCACCCGGAACCCTTATGCGCTCGATCGCAATCCCTGCGGCTCGAGTTCGGGCTCGGGAGCGGCCACGGCGGCCAATCTCTGCGGGCTGGCCGTCGGTACCGAAACCGATGGCTCAGTGGTGTGCCCGTCGTCCGCCAATGGCATTGTGGGGATCAAGCCGACGCTGGGCTTGATCAGCCGCTCCGGCATCATTCCCATCGCCCACAGCCAGGACACCGCCGGCCCCATGGCGCGGACGGTACGCGACGCCGCGATCCTGCTCAACGCGCTGGCCGGCGCCGATCCGCGCGACAGCGCAACCACAGCAAGCGCCGGCAAGGCAGCCGCAGACTACACCAGATTTCTCGATCCCAACGGATTGCGCGGCGCCCGCATCGGCGTGGCGCGGAAATATTTCGGCTTCAGCGACAGCGTGGACGCGCTGATGAGCACGGTGATGGAAGAGATGAAACGCCAGGGCGCCGTGCTCGTGGATCCCGCCGACCTCGAAACTTACGGCAAGTTCGACGACAGCGAATTTCTGGTGCTGCTGTATGAATTGAAAGCCGATCTCAACGCTTATCTCGCGACCCGCCCCGACGCCGCCGTTCATTCTTTGAAGGACATCATCGAATTCAACGAACGCAATAAAGAAAAGGAGATGCCGTACTTCCTACAGGACATTTTCATCAAGGCTGAGGCTAAAGACCCGCTGACCAGCAAAGAATATCTCGACGCGCTCGACGCCAATCACCGGCTGTCGCGCGCCGAGGGCATCGACGCGCTCATGGACAAGTTTCACCTGGACGCAATCATGGCGCCGACCGGAAGTCCGGCCTGGCTCACGGACCTGGTCAACGGCGATCACTCGGGCGGCGGGAGTTCGAATGCCGCAGCGGTAGCGGGATATCCCGATATTACCGTGCCTGCGGGGTTTATTGCGGGGTTACCGGTAGGCGTATCGTTCTTCGGGCGGGCCTGGAGCGAACCAGCGCTGCTCAAAATCGCCTACGGCTTTGAGCAAGCCACCAAAGCCAGAAAGCCGCCGCAGTTTTTATCTGGTGTGGAAACAGCTCGTGTGGGGACGGGTCTTTGACCCGTCCAGCCGAGCAAAGGATTCTTGGAGCAGTTGGTTCTTGTAGCGCCGCCGTCCCGGCGGCTGTCGTGAGGGCGTCCCGCCCTCACACTCGAGGGCGAGACGCCCTCGGGACAGCCGGCAAGATGCCGGCGCTACAAAAGTGCGCTAGCGGGCTAAAGTAAGATTCACGGAAGTGCCTGCAGCATGCCACCCTGGTTTGCAGCTGACGGGCCTGGACGCCCGTCCCCGCGATCCGCGAGCAAGACGAACTGCGCTCATCCCGGACGGGTCAGAGACCTGTCCCCGCACAAACAAAACCCCACGCAACCCAGACAAACGCCTAAGGTTTACTCTCCGCCCAGGCCAGGCCGTCCGCTCCGGGGCCTGTCGCAATCTGCTTTTCTACTTTCCAGTCGGCGAGGTTGAGCACTGCAACCTTTCCGTCTCCGCTGCAGGAAACGTAAGCCCGATCGTGGTGCACCAGAATCTGCACCGGGTCCGCGCCCACTGGAACGGTGCGGACCACCTTCATCTGCGCCAGGTCCACCACAGCTACGGCATTGGCGATCTGCATACTCACCAGCAGCCACCTGCCGTCCGGCGTTGGCGTGGTTCCGTATCCAATGGCGGGCAGCGTAATCCAGTTCGTGACCTCGTTGCTCTTAGTATCGATAATCGCCAGCCGGGGACGCTTCTGGTCGGAAGTAAAAACCCATCGTCCATCCAGCGACATGGAGATGCGCTGCACAGTTTCGGCCACGGGAATCACCTTGATCAGCTTGCGGGCCTCCAGGTCGAGCGCGGAAACCGTTCCGGCATCGACATTGGCGGTGTAAGCGCGGCGCCCGTCAGGTGAAATCACCACCATGTGCGACTCGGCCTGCTCGGTCGGAATGGAACCGACTTTCTTCCGTAGATGGGGATCTAGTACGTCCACGGCATTGTCGAGCTCGGCGGAAACATACAGCATGCCGTCCGGTCCGAACTTGACCCAGTGCGGCCGCACCGGGCCTAGGTCCATGCTGGCCACAATGGCCTGCTTGTCGAGATCAACAATCTCGATCGAGCGCCCATCGGTCCCCGGCTTTCCCACACCTGAGTTGCCGTAAATGGGCAGATACGCCAGGCGCCCGTCGGCAGACGCAACCACTTCGTGGGCGCGCACTTCGTCGGTCTTCACTTTACCGATCTGCACCCCGGCCTCGGGGTCCACCAGGCTCATGCTCTGATCTCCCTGGTTCACCACCAGCAAAAGGTTTCGCGGCTTCATGGTCGCGCTCGAGTGCGGGCTGGTCTGCGCCTGGCTGATTCCGAGGAAAAGGTTGAACAGCACAATAGAACTGATCACGTACCAAATCATGACTCGTCACCCGGGGAAGAAGAATCCATGCGCGAATAGTGTATCCGCAACCAGGCTTTTCGAGGAGGCTTCTGTCCGGTGAAATGGTGGCCCCGGCGTGAGTCGAACACGCGACCTTCGGTTTAGGAAACCGCTGCTCTATCCATCTGAGCTACGGGGCCAATGAGCTGTTGTGATTGTACTTACGGTATAACGGCTAAGGAAAGTGGCGCACGCTTCTTGCATATTGCATATTTCGGCTTACAGTGTGGTCATTGCCGCCACAGCAGAAATCACTTTCAAAGGCGCCGCCGGGATCGAATTATTATTCCCGATTCGGCACGCCACAGTGCCTGATGCGGTCGGGAATCCGACGTCACATCCTTTTCCGCTTGTAAGCTTCTTACAGTTGGCATAATTACGTCCGAGCTCCTCTATTTAAATCCCACGTTGACCTCAGAAGACTGAGGGACGTGTGACATAAATCTAAAGCGTGCAGGCAGGTCACCCAAAATACGAAAGGGAGTACGACAGCAAGTCAATGCCCCCCGAACCTAGCGCCGCCAAAAAAACCTATCGCTCCCCGTCGCTCGTAGAGCTTGATCTCAACACTGCCAAAGCAATACTGGAAGCCAAGGGACACCCTAAAGATGCAGTCACGCAGAAGATGCTGTTCTTGATTAATGAAGCGCTCAATAAAGGCCAATCCAGGTTACATCCTGCCCGCGCGGTGCGAGCCGTTGCGAAAGCTGACCCCTCCAGGTAGTTCGAATCGCGCCATGTCCGATGAACTTGCCCAGAAACCGACTCCAAAAACACCGGCCAACGCCGGCCTTGGAGGACGAGGACTGGCGTCCGAGATGCCAGCCAAGGGTAGCACGCTGTTGTCTCGTGCGGCAGCCACGGCGAGTCTGTTTCTCGTCGTCATGCTGGTGCTGGTTCCGTGCGCGGCACTTTTCGTCGCCCTTAATCCTCTATCGATATCGGGTACTTCACATATGTGGCTTTTTCAGCTCCCGGCGATTTATGGGGCGGTTTGGGCGCTGATCTCGTTGTGGGCGGCATTGAATTCATCGAAATTGTTACTCGCGCTTGGCATGCCCGCGGACCCTCTCGGCTCCTATGGTGTTTGGGGCCTGTTGCTTGGCGCGCTGAACATTGGAGCTTCGCTGCTGATTGTTACGCTGCGTATTTCGCGGTGAACGATACGGGGGTTGCCCCGATCCAGCGCACGATTGGCACACAATCACTGCCGACTCAGATAAATCTGCGGCGATTCCCAGAATTTTGGACGACTGTAAGGGGCCCTGCTGGTCGTCCGAATGCAACACGTGGCTGGATAACTCGCCGTCACAACATTTGAATTGATTGAGCGCGAGAAGAAAACCGCTGCTCTATCCATCTGAGCTACGGGACCTGGAATTGATTTTACTGTAGCCGGACTTCGGTCACTAGGGGACCTCGGGCTTTGTCTTGGTGCACGGCTTTGCACGAACGTGGACGCTCGCGCCTACATTGGGCGGCGGGCCAGGTCCCGGATTTTGTTCAGGTATTCGATGTAGATCGGGATCGGGATGTCGGGGGAGTCGCCGTCGTTGAGGAAGTGGGAGAGCTTGATCTCCATCGGGATCGAGCTGATGACCTCGCGGAAGCGCGCCATCTGGAGATATTTTACGTGCCAGATTTCGAGCATCAGAGAGCGAAATTCTTCGCTGATGAAACCCATTCTGCGCTGGCCCAGATAAATTGCGTCGAAGTGGCGGTCCGCCAGGATTTTCCGCATGGGGTCATCCGGCGCGGAGAAGTGATAGACCAGGTGGAACAGATCGGCCAGATCTCCCCACAGAACTTTTTCTTCGAACGCGCTGAAGCGAAATGCGGCGGCGCCGCGCTGCTGCGCCAGTCGGGCGTGATCGGAAGGACTCAGTCCGTGGCCGGCCAGTTCGCCGCGAAACCAGGCCAGCCGTTGCGGCGTCAGGTTGTAGCGCAGAAACTCGATAGCGTAAGCGTTCGGCAAATACAGCTTGGGATCGCCGTCGAGGCGTTGCAGCCAGGGGCTCCAGTCCCGGTGCTCCAGCACGCCGAGCAGGTCGGTCAGTTGCGCCAGGGTGAGGTCGGGATGATATTTCACTGCCTGCCAGAAGTGTTCTGTGGAATCGTAGGTGGAGCCGTAAAGCACGATGCCTTCCTCAATGGGATACCAGTTGGAAAGCACCCGCGCCGGAATGGACGGCGCGGCACTCCAGCAGTTCAGAGAATGTTTCCACTTCTCCTGCACCGCCAGAAACGCCTCGCCATAACCGGCTGGTACCGGTTCCTTCACCATGGCCAGGGCTTGCCTCAGTTCCCCGCTGGTGTGAGTGACCAGGGCCTCGAGCGGGCGCTCGTCCATCATGGAAACAACCCGGCTCTCAATTCCGCGACGCAGCAACTCGCTCGCCAAGCGCTGTCGCGAGGCCTCGTCGAGGCTGGTTTTCCAGCGCTGCCTCTGGGAATCGATGTAGGGAAACATATCCGCCAGCGTCTTGAATTCGATGAAGCCGTGAAGGGCGAAAGTGACGGGACGACCGTCCTTCATGATCGTGGTTGAGGGCGTGACCAGGGCGCGAAGCGAAACCTGCTGCGCCCGCAAGGGCAGGACCAGGGCTGCGAGTACCAGGAGAATGTGTGGGGCGGGCGCCCTCGCCCGCCGCCTTTGACTTTGACCTTCCGAATCGATCATAAAGTCCGATACTCCCGTCCACAGACGAGCCAAACGCAAAGCAATGTTCTTGCGTCCGGCATTAGCGTTCCGGCGTCGGAAAACCGACTCGTGCATTTTCTTGATCGCACGGCGCTCGATGCTGGCACAATGCAGACCTTCCCCCCCCCAGAAAGACCCCGCGTGAACCACGAAAGATTGGGAAACGCGGGGTCTAGTATTACCGCTCCGATTCAAATCGCGTACTGGGCGGCCTATCCCCCCGGTGTACGCCCGTTCCTGGCTGCTTCTGCATTCGCGGTCAATCTCAGATAGAGCATGTAAAACACGATAGCAAGATTGATGAGCAGCACTGCCACGTGAATCGCAGACGGCCGTCGAATGAGTTCATAAATCTCGAAGGGAACATACAGCGCTCCCGAGATCAGCGCAAACCATTCTGCCCAGGTCCGTTCCCGCCATAACCCGTAGGCCTCGACGAAGCGGACAATCGAGTAGGCGGCGGCGCCTCCAGCCAGGGCCCATAACTTTCGATCGGTAACATTGTCTGCCAGGTCGAGGAAGACTTGCGCGTAGTGGTGGTGATCGGGATTCACCCGCAGAAATCTCAAGAGGGCTTCGGCAACGTCCCAGGCGTCCTTGTGGACCAGTGAGACCGCACCAAAACCCAGCAGCAGCACGACCACGCCCTTGAGCAGTTCGAGCGAGGCCACGGCGCGCAACGCAGCGCGGCGGCGGTGCCGCTCCGCCGCTCTGGCGTGCTCAACGATCGCTGCAGCCACATGGTCCATAAGAGTTGTGCTTTATCTGCCGGGCTGCAGCAGAAGTTGTTCCGCATCGGAGAATACCCGGCCGCGGATCATCATGGTGCTGACCAGCGAGGTCAATCCTGAGGCTGCGAAAATCATGGCCAGCACCACAAACTGGTAAATCGCCGCATACACAGGACGAGCGCCGGAGAGCAACATACCCGCCATCAGTCCGGGAATCCAAACGATGCCCAGCGAGCGCAAGGAGTCAATGGCAGGAATGAGGCTCGCCTCAAACGCAGCCTGCACGTAGGGCGAAACACTGTGGCGGGCGTCCGCGCCCAGCGCCAGCGCGGTCTCAATCTCTCCCGCGTGCACCAGCACATCGGAGCGGAAACGGTTCAGGGCCAGTCCGTTAGTGTTCATGGCGTTGGCAATCAGCATACTGCCTACCGGAACCAGGGAGGTGATGGCGGTATCAATCACTCCTACGGAGGTCATCAGGGCGATGATGGACCCTGCGCCAAAGGCGATGGCCCAGGCGGAAACGCGGAACGCACCGGGCATCCCCTTGGCGCGGCGCGCCGAGGTTGCCCCCGCGGCCACGATCATCCCGGCCAGCAGGAAGCCACTGGTCCACCGCGGAGCGCGCAGGAGGATAACGAGAATGGAGCCCACCGCAACGATTTGCACCAACCCGCGCGCCATCGCGATCAAGGTCTCTACTTCCAGATGAATGCCGCGGCGACGAGCCAGAACGACGACCGCCAACGCCGCTAATGCTGCCACCAACGCCTGCGCCAGGCCTAATTGTAGTGGTGAGTGGAACCACAGTCTAAGCACGAAGGACCTCCTCTGCCGGACCATCCCGGACAATGCATCCGGATTCGAGAACCAGCGCCCGCCCGGCCAGTCGTGCGGCCTGGGCAACATCGTGCGTGACCACTACGCAAGTCAGCCCCTGACTCTGCACGACTTTCTGGATGGCAGACTCGACCTCGAGTTTAGACGCTTCATCCAGCGCCGACGTAGGTTCGTCAAGCAGCACTACCAGCGGCGAATTGGCCAGGGTGCGGGCGACGGAAACGCGCTGGGCTTCGCCCCCGGAAAGATTGGCGACGTCGCGTCCGGCGTAATGTTTGAGACCCACCTGGGTTAATAACTCCTCAATAGCTCCTGGTCCCAACGTCACGCCCCGCTGCGCCGGGCCGAAGCGAAGATTGTCAGCCACAGTGCCGGGAAACAGGTAGGGCCGTTGCGTCACCAGGCCGAGCTTGCGGCGCAGTTCACGGGGCTCGATACCGCGATAGTCCTGGCCCTCGACAAACACCGTTCCCGACGTGGGTTCGTCAAGACGGTTCAGTAGTCGCAGCAGCGAGGTCTTGCCCGAACCGCTGGGGCCGGTGATGGCCAGCACCTCGCCCTTTTGCAATTCAAAGGTCGCGTCCTGAATCAGGACCTTGTCGCGCACAGTTCGTCCCAGGTGCTCGGCTCGCAGGATGATCGAGTTCGCATCTGGGATAACCCTCACGTATTTGTCATCCTGAGCGGAGTCAGCCCATTCGCTCGCGAATGGGCTGGCGGAGTCGAAGGACCCCTATCATCACTCCTTGCGCCGAGTGCCATGAACTTTCTCTATCACGCCTTTGCTTCCACAATTCCCATGATCGACCGAACACAGTGAAGGGAGTAGGGGTCCTTCGACTCCGCAACCGCTTCGCAAGCGAAGCGGTTCTCTCCGCTCAGGATGACAGAGGAAATCTTAACTGGTGGCGCGCACGCTGGCGCGCAGTTCTTCCGCAATCTCGCGGGCTGCCTTGCGGGCCGCTACTTCCTCGGTTATCCCGAAGGAGATCGCGCCCACCCGGGCATGACCGCCGCCGCCGTAGCGTTCACAGACCTTGGCCAGGTTGACCGTGGGCTCGGAGGGTGCCCAGGGATTCGAACCCACGGAGACCTTCACCCGGAAACTGCTCTTGCTCAGG
>DATGYF010000167.1:0-7483 GCA_035298145.1 Terriglobales bacterium
TGCACGCCCGCGGCGTAGCGCGGCGGCGTGGAGAAAAGTTCAAGGGCATGTGCGAAGGCCAGGTAAGGATTTTTGGTGCGCAACAGGGCCGCGGAAACGGCAGGGAATTCCTCGGTCACAATTACCGCGGAAGCCCGGGTGGTACGCGCGGCGCCGGCATACTTGGGATTGGCCACGAAAGTGAGCTGTCCCGGGCCCGCATCTTTGATGCCGGCAACGCCGGTAATTTCGGTGTCTGGCGAGCCGTTTTCCAGCCGTGCGTTGAGAGCGGAAGCAATCTGTGCAAGTTTCATAAGCTTTGTCCCGAGAGACGGGCAGACCCGTGATTGTAACGGAGGCGGAGGGGTCGGTTCGTGTGGGGACGGGTCTCTTACCCGTCCAGCCGAGCAAGGCTCGGCCCGTTTTCTTGAAATCACTCTTAAGCTGAAGCCGAGCTTGGCTCGGCCGGACAGCTGAGGGCGGCTGTCCCTACTTGGACATCTCGGCCACAAACCAGACGAGATGCGCCCGTCACGGACGGGTCAGAGACCCGTCCCCACCCGAGCAAGTTCACACCAGCCCCAGAAGCGAGCCGACCAGGTACGCCGCTTCCAGAACCGCCAGCGAGATCAGCAGGGCCTCGCGCAGCCGCGAACGCGAGAGCGCAGTCTTCAATTTAGCGGGATGGGCATGGGCCGGCGCTGCTTCGAACAGGGCCGCTGAAATTCCCGCAAAGCCGGCGAAGGGCGGCGCTTGCCCGGCACGGGGCGCGCTCGGCCGGGGCGGCGCCGCGGTAAAGTATTTTCGCTCCGCCAGGGGGACTTTAGGCAGGGTGATCAGCGAAGACCAGCGCGCCAGTTGCATCGAGCCCGATTTCAGGTCAGCATCCACCGGAGCGGACGTCAGCTGCAAAGGAGGCAGACGTTCGGGCGCGACCCGGTCGGCCAGGTTGCGCAGGAGGGAACTCCACCACATGTGCCCCATCTGGTCGCTGATCAACTCGCCCACGTCCACCGGCCGAGATTCCAACTCCAGCGGCGGCAGGACCTCGGGATTGATCACGTTCCCCAGGTTCGTGAAAACTGTCCGGTACCAGGGCAGGCTGACTGCATCGCCGATCAGCATGCCGGTGTTTACCGGTCGCGAAGTGAGTTGCAGCGGCGGAAGTTTTTCCGGGAAGAAGCGATCGCGAAGATTGCGCAGCAGCGATTTCCACAGCGGGCCGGTCACGCTCGCCGGGAGCAAAAGGTCCAGTTCGTGACCTTCCTCGGGGTTAGCCATAGTTGAATATGATGCCTAAAAGCACTTTCCTTCACGAGTCCTGGAAAAGGCTGGTGCGCCGGCGCGGATGATTCCTATGCCGCGCACACACCGCCAGTCCACGGGACAAAATGAGATATCCCTGCTACCACGTGCAACCGTAACCGGCCCTTCACCATCCCTATCCATTCAGTAAGGGAGAAGACAAATGAAACTGCGCACCATGTTCGTCACCTGCACAATCTTAGCATTAAGCTCCGCGGTTTTTGCCCGCCAGGCCTCAGACGCTCCCGCGCGCGCTACCGAGCGCATCACGAAAGAAGTCCGGCACGAGCTGCTGATGCTGCCTTATCTGGATGTATTCGACTACCTCGCCTACAAGGTGGAGGGATACAACGTCACCCTGATGGGACAGGTTACGCGGCCGACCCTGAAGTCCGATGCCGAGAACGTGGTCAAGAGAATTGAGGGCGTCGAGCACGTGGACAATCAGATTGAAGTCCTGCCCGTGTCCCCCAATGACGACCGCCTCCGCCGTCAGCTTTATCGAGCTATTTATGGCTACGGACCGATGCTGAAATATGCCATGGGCGTGCAACAATCGATCCGGATCATCGTGAAGAACGGAAATGTGACCCTCGAAGGCGTGGTGGACAACGAAAGCGACAAGAACATCGCCAACATCCGCGCCAAAGGCGTTTCCGGAGTATTCGGTGTGACCAACAATCTGCAGGTGGTAAAGCCCTGAACCCGCGAATTAGTCGTCAGACCTCGGCTATTGATCCCGAGGTCTGACGTTCGAGGTCCGACGTCCGAGGTCCGACGCCTGCCCCTCACTCGCCAAACATCGGAACCTGCCGGGTGTCCGCGGGGGCTCCCTTGCGGCGGCGGTGGGTGGCTCCGATCACGGCCAGCACCGTCAAAGACTCCAGGGCGGTACGCGGAACGAAAATTCGTTGCGTGTTTGAACGCAGGTCGGGCGGATTGATGAGGAACCCCTCTGCCGTGGTCAGGCTGAGGTCGTTGGGCATCATCCCTTCCAGCACCTCGTTGTCCTTGAATTTGAGCCGGACCCATAGTCCTTCGGTGCGCGGACGGCTGGTGAAGGTCTTGCGGCTGGGCGATTCGAAGTCCCCGAATTCGCGGACAAAGTACACCGCCTTGATGTCCTTCAGATCAATCGCCACCACGTTGCCCGAGGTGTTCAGGAGTTCGAGTTTGCCTTCGCGGACGAAATTCGCCGGAGACACGTGTCCGTTGATCGAATCCCGGTCCATCTTGCGCACTACGACTTTTTTGTGGGTTGAGGGCATGAGGGGATGAGTCGTCAGTCGTCGGTCTTCAGCTAAAGTGAGTCGTCTTTCGGCGGTCTTTAGCCAGAGTTCTGACGACTGAAGACCGGCGACTGACGACTGTTTTCAGGCGATTCTCGCACTTTTCGGCTGAAAAGCCGACGCCTTGTACGTTCCTTGTAGCCAAACCGTTAACCTTGTGTTATTTTCTGTAGCTTGCGGCGTCCCATCTCATGTATTCTAAGCCTATTGGATAGAGTCACTTACATGAAAGCGGCCGGAGTCGTGTGCTTTCCCGTGGCGCAAGCCTGTGGAAAACCCACTCTCTGCTGTGCCAAACCGGGTCGCGGAGCCGCGTCCTTAAGCAAGCATGGCTGATTACATATACACCATGGAAATCCGGCTGACGCCGGACCAGCAGCGCGGCGTCACGCTGGTACAGGACATCGCGCGCGCCGCCGGTATGAACATTTATCTTACCGGGGGCGCGGTCCGCGACATTATCAGCGGTTTTCCCATCCGCGACCTCGACTTCTCGGTCCAGGGCAATCCCCTCAAACTGCAAAAGGACCTGGAAAAGGCCGGGGTGCGGATTGCCGGCAGCGATGACGACGTAAAGGCGCTGTATCTGGGCCTTCCCGGCAACGTTCGCGCCGAAATCAGCATGGCGCGCCTCGAGCACTATGAGAAGGCGGGCAAGCCCCCGGTGATTTCTCCCGCCACCCTCATCGAAGATCTGCGCCGCCGGGATTTCACCGTCAACGCCATGGCCCTGTCGTTGAATCCGGGCTCGCGCGGGCTGCTGATGGACCCGTTCAACGGCGCTGCTGATATCGAGGCCAAGGTTCTCCGCGTCCTGCACAACTACGCCTTTGTCGAAGATCCCTCCCGGCTGATCCGGGCCAGCCGCTTCGCCGCGCGCTTTCACTGGCCGCTGGAGGAACGTACCCAAGCCCGCTTTGATTCCGCCAAGGAAAACAATTACATCGAGTACATCACCCACAAAGCGGTGGGCTATGAAATTGCCCAGTTGGCCTACGAGGACGACCCTCTGCACGTGGTGAGGGTGCTGGAAAAAGAAGGCTGGCTCAAGGTACTGAATCCGCATTGGACCAGCGCCAAGGTGGACACCGCGCAGCTGAGCCAGCTGCTGAAGACCCGGCAGCAGATGACGGAGTTGGGCTATGCCCCGGATCCGGCGCCGGCCGTCATGTATTTCCTGACCGCCCGGCTCGCCGACAAAGATATCGCGGACATGCGCAAACAGATTCCGCGCAAAGACCTGGTCGAGGCCTGGCGTGATCTGGAAGACCACGCCAAGGACCTGGCAAAACGGCTGGTCGGCAAGGAAGCCGCCACTCCCTCGCGCGCCTGGAAGCTGCTCTCCGAAGCCCGGCCAGAGATGATCCTGTTCCTGGCCGTGACCGCGCGGCAGCAGGCGGTGGCGCAGAAGATCAAGAGCTTCTTCACCAAGTGGCGCCAGGTGCAGCAAAAGATTCCCTTGCCGGAGATGACCGAGCTGCACATCACGCCGCAATTACCCGAGTACCCCAAGATTGCGCATGACGTGTTCATGCTCCTGCTGGATGGCAAGTTGCGTTCGCGGACCGAAACCCTGAAGTACCTCAAGCCGCTGGCGCCTCCGCCTCCTCCACCGCCTCCACCTCCTCCGCCGAAGCGGGGAAGGGCGGCCAAGGCCGCCGCCGAAGCGGCCGCCGCGGCCGCTGCAGCAACCGCGGCTGCGGCTTCAGGCGCGGGGAAAAAGAAGGGAAAAGGCCCCGCCAAGCCGCCGGTCCCAGCTGCACCCAAGGCGGAAGCATCGAAGGCTGCCGCTCCGCAGAAGCCTGAAAAGGGCAAGACCGCGAAGAAGCCGCTGGCCGCATCGAGTAAGCCGCCGAGTAAGAACCACAAGAGCAAGAAGAAACGCTGAACTCTCCTGTCGTATTCAAAGCAGGTTTAGTTGCGTGAAGGCTTTTCAGCGTTCCAGTATTCCTAAGGTCAGGTGGCGCATGAAGACACTGGGAAAGATCCTGCTGGTGCTTTGCCTGCTGCTCGCGGTGGCTATCACTTTCACCATCGGGTGGCACCCTTTCATTGGCCCCAGAGCCAGAGCCACGACCAACAGGCAGTTTGAACGCACTCCGGAGCGCCTGGCTCGCGGGCGCTATCTGGTCGTCGGATTGGCAGGCTGCGAAAGCTGCCACTCGCCGAAGGATTGGAAGACGCACGGAGCTCCTAATCTGCCGGGCATGGAACTGGCCGGGCAGGTAATGCCTCTGTCCGATTTGCCGGGGACGATCGTAGCTCCGAACCTCACCCCCGATCCGGAGACGGGCGCTGCGAATTGGAGCGATGACCAGATCGCGCGATCCATTCGTGAAGGCATCGGCCACGACGGGCGCGCCATTTTCCCCATGATGCCGTATGCGGGCTACCGCACTTTTTCCGATGAGGATGTCGCTTCCATCGTGGTCTATTTGCGTTCGGTGGCGCCGGTGCACAATCCATTGCCGCCAACCCGGGTGAATTTTCCTGTCAACTATCTGATCCGCAACGCGCCCCGGCCTTTGACTGGCCCGGTCAGCGGTCCAGGCCCGCAAGCCACTCCAGCAGAGCGTGGAAAATATATGGCGACTGTCGGTTGCGGGTGCCATACCCCGGTGGATCACCAAGGCCCGATTCGCGGCCTGGAATACGGCGGCGGAGAAGTTTTAAAGGGACCCTGGGGCGAGGCGACCAGTGCCAATATCACTCCGGATGCCTCCGGCATCGGCTACTACGACGAGGCCCTGTTTCTCCAGGTTATGCATACCGGATTCGTGAATGCGCGAAAGCTGTCTTCCATCATGCCCTTCGGAGAATTCACCAACCTTACCGACGACGACCTGAAGGCCATCTTCGCTTATCTGCGAACTGTGCCTCCAGTGAAGCATCGGGTGGACAACAGCCTGCCGCCCACTTACTGCAAGCTGTGCCGCCGGAAACATGGCGCCGGAGACCAGAACTAGTCCGGCGCAGGTTGGTGGTCTGAGAACCGGGCATTTTGTAGCGCCGGCGTCCCGCCGGCTGTCCCGAGGGCATCCTGCCCTCGGAGCGAGAATGCAGTCACCCGCCTTGATCTTCGCGAGCCGACGAAGATTTGACAAACCGGGGCCGACGCCGGCGCTATAATCCGTGCTATGCGGCGCTGGTCGGCCATTGCGGCGTTATCCGCGACCTTGTCGGCGGCTCCCTTGCTGGCCCAGATGCACGGCGGGTCGCGAGGCGGAGGGTCGATAGGCGGAGCAGCGATGGGACATGGCGGATTTTCCCCCGGCGGCGCAATCGGATTTCGCGGCGGTTCAAGTTTCGGATCTGCTCCCCGCCTTGGGTCGGCCCCTCGGTCCGGAGCGGCGTTCGGCTCCGGTTTGCGCCAGCCCTCTCTTCGGACTCGCGGGTCGTTCGGCGGTTTTCACCGGCCGGTTTTCGGCTCCCGGCATTTCCATCATCGCGCCTTCCTCGGCTCAGTGTTTCCAGGCTACTATGGGTATTACGGCTATCCCGCCTACTACGGCGGCGACTTCTACTCGACTCCGAACTACTATCCCGGGTATGACTACTACGGTTCGTCGTACTCCTCCCCTGGGTACCCTCCCCAGAACGACATAGCGCAGCAGCAACAGGACATCGATCGCCTGGAAGATGAAGTCGCGCGTTTGCGGGAGCAAAGGGAAACGCAGCCGCAAACGCGCGAGGACTCGGGACCACAAACTGAAACTCCATCACAGCCCACCTTGCTGGTCTTCCGGGACAAGCACACGCAGGAAGTCCAGAACTACGCCATTGTTGGCGGCACGCTGTGGATTTTCAGCGAACAGCGGGCCACCAAGCTTCCGCTCTCCTGGCTGGATATCGAGGCCACCACCGAGGCCAACGACGATCGCGGCGTAAACTTCCAGCTTCCAAAGTAGCCACGGGGTCAGTGTGGTCGCGGGCGACCCGCCCGCGTCTTGCTTCTGTGGATAAACTCTCCGCCTCTCACCCGCGATTTCCCATTAGAATAAGAGCAAGCAAGTTCGCCACGGCGACCCATGTCCCAATTCGTTCACCTGCACCTCCATACCGACTACTCCATGCTCGACGGCGCCTGCGACGTGGAGAAGCTTGTCCAGCGCGTGAAAGAGCTGGGCATGCCCGCGGTCGCCATGACCGACCACGGCAACATCTTCGGCGCGGTGCATTTTGTAAACGCAGCGCATAAGGCCGGAGTGAAGCCGATCGTCGGCTGCGAGCTCTACATCTGCAAAAAGGACGACCACAACATCGAGCGCACTCCTCCCGACGGCGATACTTATAACCACCTTCTGGTCCTGGCGGAAAACGAGGAAGGCTACCGCAACCTGGCCCGGATCACTTCGGAAGCGTCATTGCGCGGTTTCTACTACAAGCCGAGGATAAGCAAAAAGTTTCTGGCGGAACACTCTAAAGGATTGATTGGACTCTCGGGCTGCCTGAAAGGCGAAGTAGCCGAGCGCCTGATGGAAGAGAACTACGATGCGGCCCGGAATGCGGCCGCAACCTACAGCGATATCTTTGGTCCGAACAACTTCTTTCTCGAGATTCAGGACCAGGGTCTGGAGCAGGAGCATCGCATCCATTCCAATCTCTTCCGCCTGGAAAAAGACCTGGGCCTGCCGCTGGTCGCGACCAACGATAGCCACTATCTCTGCGAGGACGACGCGCACGCCCAGGACGTAATGCTCTGCATCCAGACCGGTAAGTCCATTCAGGACACCAACCGCATGAAGTTCCAGGGCAGCGGGTTTTTCGTTAAGAGTCACGACGAGATGCAGCACGTCTTCAAAGACGCGCCGGACGTGCTCTCCCGCACCCTGGCCATCGCGGAACGCTGCAACATGCGGCTGGAAAAAGTCAGCAATCCGTTTCCGCACTTTGACGTGCCTGACGGATAT
>DATGYF010000168.1:0-13216 GCA_035298145.1 Terriglobales bacterium
AAGCTGGCGGCTGCGATTATTCGCACCGTTCTGCAACCGGCGACTCAAAGTCCGGCGGGAGGCGACTGATGTCCACCCCACGACCGATCCGGCATGGTTGTGTGGTCGCGGGCGACTCGCCCGCGAGCTGCAAGCCCGTTCGTTGCGGGAAAATCGCCCGCAACTCCACGGCAATTTTAGCCTCGCTCTTTTTCATGGGCCTTCTGCTGGTTGCCGGCAATGCGGCTCAAGCCCAGGCAAATGCTTCCTCTAGCTCGGAAGAACCCGCCACCATGAACGCCGAACTGGCTAAGGAATCGCGCGAGGCAGCGGGCGAGGAGCAGGACCAGTTCAAGCATTCGGCCTCGGTTCGCCTGGTGGCAAAGCTTACCGGGTTGAGCCTGGAGCACGCTTACTGGCTGTGCGTGTTCTTCAATTTCGCGGTGGTCGCGGGCACGGTAGTGTATTTCTCGAAGAAGAACCTTCCCAACGTGTTCCGCAATCGCACCGCGTCCATCCAGCAGGCGATGCAGGAGGCGCGGCAGGCCAGCGAGGATGCCAACCGGCGGCTGTCTGAAATCGAGACTCGGCTCTCCCGGCTGGGTTCAGAAATCGCAGCGATGGGCGCGGCGGCGGAGAAAGAGGCGATCGCGGAAGAAGCGCGAATCAAGGCTGCGGCGGAAGAAGATGCGCGCAAGATTGTCGAGTCCGCCGAACAGGAAATCGCGGCTGCGGCCAAACTGGCACGCCGCGAACTGACCGCCTATGCGGCCAATCTGGCGGTATCGCTAGCCGCCAAACAGATGAAGGTGGATGCAGCCACCGACCAGGCGCTGGTGCGGGAGTTTGCCAAAGAGCTTTCGCCGAAGAATCCCAATGGTGGCAGCACGAAAGCCGGACAGGACGGAGACTAGAGCATGGCTTCCGTGACCAGCACCTACGCCCGCGCTTTCGCCGACGTGGTCTTTGACCAGCGCCTGGACCCGGCGAAGACGCTGCAGGAGGCGCAGTCCGTGGCCGAGTTGGCGGCCGGCAGCCGGGAATTGCGCGAAGTCTGGGAAGCGCCTTCGATTCCAGCGGAACAGAAGCGCGGGTTGCTGGACGCGATCGTGGGGCGCGCCGGTCTCTCGAAGCCGGTGAGAAATTTTGTGGCAGTGCTGATCGATCACCGGCGCATCAAGTTTCTCGATCCGATCGTGAAAGAATTCCAGCACGAACTCAACCGCCGGATGGGGTTCGTCGAAGCCGAGATCATCAGTGCGCGGGAGTTAGGGGCGCCGGAGCGGAGCGCGCTCGAGGCCCAGGTCGCCAAGTTGACCGGCCATAAGGTCCGCGCCCGCTATGCGCAGGATGGCTCAATTCTGGGCGGCGCCATCGTGAAGGTAGGCAGCATGATCTACGACGGCTCGGTGAAGGGCCAGCTGGAAAGGATAAGAGAAGCTATCAGCTCTTAGTCTTTGGCTTTTAGTTTGAACCAAAGCCGGGTCGAATGGACTGAAAGTTTCAAAAATTTTGACCGCAAAGGGCGCAAAGAAAATCCGCAAAGGACGCGAAGACAAGCTAGAAGCCAGAAGCTGGAAGCCAGGAGCTAGAAACTAAGAGCTGACTTTATGGCACAAATCAGAGCAGACGAGATCACGCAGCTGATCCGGCAGCAGATCGAGAACTACGAGTCCAAGATTGCCGTGGACGAAGTCGGCACGGTCATCACCCTGGGCGATGGTATTGCCCGGGTGCATGGCCTCGACAAAGTCATGGCCGGAGAGCTGCTCGAATTTCCGCACGACGTGGCCGGCATCGCCATGAACCTGGAAGAAGACCAGGTGGGCGTGGTGTTGCTGGGAGAGTACACGGAAATCAGCGAGGGCGATGAAGTCAAGCGCACCGGCCGCATCATGAGCGTGCCCGTGGGCGAGGCCCTGGTCGGGCGGGTCGTGAACTCGCTGGGCCAGCCCATCGATGACAAAGGCCCCATTGCCACTGACCAGTTCATCGCGCTGGAGCGGCTGGCTCCGGGCGTAATTGACCGGCAACCGGTGCGCGAGCCCATGGCGACTGGCCTCAAGGCCATCGACAGCATGATTCCGATTGGCCGCGGTCAGCGCGAGCTGATCATCGGCGACCGCCAGACCGGCAAGACGGCCGTCGCGCTGGATACCATCATCAACAGCAAGGGCAATGACCTGATCTGCATCTACAACGCGATCGGGCAGAAGCGGTCTTCGATTGCCCAGGTGGTAAAGATTCTCAGTGACGCCGGCGCCATGGATTACACCATCGTGGTGGCCGCATCGGCTTCCGAGCCGGCTCCCATGCAGTACATCTCGCCCTACGCGGCCTGCGCCATGGGCGAATATTTCCGCGATACCAAGCGGCATGCGCTGGTGATCTACGACGATCTGTCGAAACACGCGGCGTCGTATCGCGAGATTTCGCTGCTGCTGCGGCGCCCGCCCGGCCGCGAGGCCTACCCTGGAGACGTTTTCTATCTCCACTCCCGTCTTCTGGAGCGTGCCTCCAAACTGAGCGACAAGATGGGCGGCGGTTCACTGACTGCCTTGCCGATCATCGAAACCCAGGCGGGCGACGTTTCGGCGTACATTCCGACCAACGTGATTTCGATTACCGATGGCCAGATTTTCCTCGAGACCGATTTGTTCAACAGCGGCGTACGTCCGGCCGTCAACGTGGGAATTTCCGTAAGCCGCGTCGGCGGCAGCGCACAGATCAAAGCCATGCGGCAGGTGGCCGGCAGTATGAAGCTGGAACTGGCCCAGTACCGCGAGCTAGCGGCATTCGCGCAGTTTGGCAGCGATCTCGACAAAGCCACGCAGGCCCAGCTCAATCGCGGCCAGCGCCTGGTGGAAGTGCTCAAGCAAAAACAGTTTTCGCCGTTGCCCTTCTCCAAGCAGATTCTGATCATCTTTGCCGGCACCAACGGCTTTTTCGACGATCTCCCGGTGGACCAGGTGCGCGAGTTCGAAGCCGAACTCTACAAATATGTGGACGCCACCAACCCCGGTTTGTTGCGCACGATCATGGAGAAAAAGGTTCTGGACGACGCGCTCAAAGCCGAGATGAGTAAAGTGATCAAACAGAGTAAAGAAGCGTTTGTAGCGGATCGGCAAGCAGTAGCAAAGTAGTACTGGGAACCGAGAACTATTAACTGCTTACTGGGTTTTATTACATCTCAATGCCTGAGACCGGCGCTGAGATGAAGACTTTGACGACCGAATAAAAATGCCAAACATTCTCGACATCCGGCGGCGCATACGCAGCGTGACCAACACGCGGCAGATCACCAAGGCCATGAAAATGGTCTCGGCGGCGAAGTTACGCCGGGCACAGGAGCGCGCCCTGGCGGCGCGGCCCTATGCCCAGATGCTGGCCAACGTGCTGAAGTCGCTGGTGTCCCGGGCCGAGATTTACGATCCGGAAACGGGCGAGCCTCGGCATCCTCTATTGGCCCGTCGTGCTGAAAGAAATGTTCTGCTGATTGTGGTCACCGGCGACAAGGGGCTGGCCGGTGCTTTCAATACCAATATCCTGAAAGCAGCGGCACGTTTTATCGCGACCAAGGCGGACAAGAACCTCGAGATCGAAACCATCGGCCGCAAGGGGCGCGATTTTCTGCGACGCCGTTACCGTACGGCAGAGCCGAGAGCGGTCGACTCGCAAACGCCGCCGCAAACCACCATCGTCGGCGAGCAGATCGGGATCTTTAACAGGATTGACTACGCTCTGGCGTCGGAGTTGGCCGAGCGTGTCATCGAGCGCTACAGCCGGGAAGAAATTGATGCTGTGTATCTGGTCTTCAACGAGTTCAAGTCGGTAATCGCGCAGCGCCTCGTTGTGGAACAGATACTGCCCATCGAACAGATTGGCGCGCCTGAAGTGCGGATGGCGGAAGCCATGACCGAAGAGGAAAGGGACCGCGCTCTTGAAGCCGCGAAAGGTGCGGGCGTCGGCATTCGCCCCGTGGACACGCGTGACATTGACGCTGCGGCCGCCCGGTTCGCCACAGCCCCGGTTGACTATATTTATGAGCAGTCTCCGGAAGAACTGTTTCGATCGCTCTTGCCCAAATACGTGGCCATACAGGTCTTTCGTGGCCTGCAGGAATCGGTGGCGGCAGAGCACGCGGCCCGCATGACCGCGATGGATGCGGCTACCAACAATGCCACCGACATGATCGATTCCCTGACCCTGGCCATGAACCGGGCCCGGCAGGCCAAGATCACGAAAGAGATTATCGAAATTGTAAGTGGAGCAGCAGCGCAATAAACCGCTTCTAGCTCCTGGCTCCTGGCGCGACGCCAATCGTAATTAAGGAGTCGGCGCGACTGCCGGGAGCGGGAGATCGAGCTAGAAGCCAGAAGCTAGAAGCTAGAAGCGGAGCTAAGAGCTAAGAAGCCGAGGTCCCATGCCAGAGAGAATTGGACACGTAACCCAGATTTCCGGTCCCGCCGTCGATGTGCAGTTCGTCGAGGGCGCCATGCCGCCGATTTACGAGGCGCTCAAAGTCGTGAGCGACGGATTCACCGTGCCCAACCCGGTTAACGTGATTCTTGAAGTTCAGCAGCACTTGGGCGAAGGCCGGGTGCGCTGCGTTGCCATGGAGGCCACCGAAGGCATGGTGCGCGGCATGAGAGTCATCGATCAGGGTGGACCGATCTCAGTGCCCGTGGGTCGCGGCACGCTAGGTCGGGTCATGAACGTGATCGGTCAACCCGTGGACCAGTTGGGTCCGATCGAGCACACCAAGACCATGCCCATCCATCGCCCCGCGCCGCTGTTTGAGGACCAGGCCACCACCGCCGAAATGTTTGAAACCGGCGTGAAGGTCGTCGATCTCATTCAGCCCTTCCTGAAAGGCGGCAAAATCGGATTGTTCGGCGGCGCCGGCGTGGGCAAGACCGTCTTCATACAGGAACTGATTAACAACGTTGCCAAGCAACACGGCGGATATTCCGTGTTCGCCGGAGTGGGCGAACGGACCCGCGAAGGCAACGATCTTTGGCTGGAAATGACCGAGTCCGGCGTGATCAAGCCCGGCGATCCATCAAAGTCCAAGGCCGCCCTGATTTATGGACAGATGACCGAGCCGCCTGGCGCGCGTCTGCGGGTTGCGCTGACCGGGCTGACCGTGGCCGAGTTCTTCCGCGACGAGGAAGGCGCCGACACGTTGCTGTTCATCGACAACATTTTCCGTTTCACCCAGGCCGGATCGGAAGTCTCCGCGCTGCTCGGCCGCATGCCCAGCGCCGTGGGCTACCAGCCGAACCTGGCCACGGAAATGGGCGAGTTGCAGGAACGGATCACCTCGACGAAAAAGGGCTCCGTGACATCGGTGCAGGCCATCTACGTGCCCGCCGATGACCTCACCGACCCCGCTCCGGCCACCACTTTTGCTCACCTCGATGCGACTACGGTGCTCTCGCGCGCTTTGACCGAAATCGGAATTTATCCCGCGGTCGATCCTCTGGCCTCGAGCTCGCGTATTCTCGATGCCCGCATCGTGGGCCAGGACCACTACGACGTGGCGCAGTCAGTAAAAAAGATTCTGCAGACCTACAAGGACCTGCAGGACATCATCGCGATTCTGGGTATCGACGAACTGAGTGAAGACCAGAAGATCAGCGTGGCAAGGGCGCGAAAGATTCAACGCTTCCTCTCGCAGCCGTTCCACGTGGCCGAGCAGTTCACCGGTTCGCCCGGACGTTACGTCAAAGTGGCCGACACGGTAAAAGGCTTCAAGGGCATCGCCGAAGGCAAGTACGACGACATCCCGGAACAGGCCTTTTACATGAAGGGTACGATCGAAGAAGTGCTGGAAGCAGCGGAAAAGATGAAAGCAGCGTAAAGGCGGACTTCGGACCTCAGACCTCGGACGTCGGCCATTGATTGATTCCGGCTGAAGTCCGAGGGCCGACGTCTGACGCCGGGTTTCCCATGGCTGACACTTTCCAACTCGAGATCGTCACCCCGGAAAAAATGGTGGTGAAGGACGTAGCGGAGGAGATCCAGATTCCTGGCAAGGACGGATACCTCGGCATCCTGCCCGGCCACGCGCCGCTGATTACCGAGTTGGCGGTGGGTGAAATCAGTTATCGCAAGGGCGGCCAGACCCACTTCTTGTCAGTGGCCTGGGGCTTCGCCGAGGTGCTTCCCGACAAGGTCACGATCCTGGCCGAAACCGCCGAGCGCCCGGAAGAGATCGACGTGAAGCGCGCCCAGGAATCGAAGCTGAAGGCCGAACAGGCCTTGAAGACCGGAAAGACCGAAGCTGACTTCACGCACGCCGAAGACGCTCTCAAGCGCGCCGAAACCCGGCTGGAAGTAGCGGAGAAGAAGAGCTGACCTGAGGGTCTTGTCATCGTGGCGTGCGGCGGCCCTTCAGTCTTTGGCCGGCTTCCTCAATAGAAGAACGATAAATCTCTCCGGATCCGCCGTCGCGTTCAGAAGAGTGGACGTCCGTCCCGCCGCGATCCAGACCACGTCGCCCGACGATTTGCGGATCCTCTCGTACTCTCCGGCTTTCAGGTCGATGTCGGTGACTGGAAGCAGTAACTCCGCTCCTGGGTGCTCCGGCGGCGGAAGGGGATCGCGAGAAAGCAGTTGAACATCACTCACCGTGACCGGGCCCAGCGAAATCGAGTTCGTGAACCTGGCGCGGGGATCGACCGGCGGGCCAATGGAGGCGGGCCCATAGTCCAACCCGCCCGAGGATGCCTGGTAACCGTAGTTCGTCACTTTGGGATCGAGAAATTCGACGGTGAGATTGCGATATTCGGTAGTGCGGTCATTGCGGATGCCGAGCGGACGTCCGGCGGAGTAGAAGCGCACATCGCCCTGGTTGAAGTGAAAATCGACAATGTCCGATTCTCCTTCCGGCCAGATCACGACATCGGAATCGAGCAGCGCCACCACCAGGAAGTTGCGATCGTGCCGCGCCATGGTCCGTTCCAGAGGCCGCAGCGTGAGCGCGAACACGCGCACCTGATCGTTGGCCAGCAACTGCCGGTAATGCGGCGCTGAGGCCATGTCGGGCGCGCTTTGCGCCCACGTCAGGGGCGCGCACAACAACAGCACCAGGAGGCATGGCTTCATGAAGGAATTGTATTCCGGAAAGCTGGGCAGGCAAATATTCCGAAGGTGCGACCGGCTCCCCTCTGATAGGTGGCTGCCGTGAATCAGGCAAACTCCTCCAGTTGATGAGCTTCGTCATCCTTCTCAGGCGAGGCTTCAGGTGCTGCCGGAGCCGTGGCCTTCACGTTTTTACGACGACTCTGCTCCTTTTCGCCCAGGCGATCTGGCTCGCATCGCCAATGCGACTGCTCGGGTGCAGGCGTTCAGGGATGTGGATACGATCCATAACAGGGCTCGCGGGGATGATCGGCCCCTTGCGGCAGAAACTTCAGTGATTTATGAGGCGCTCGTGACCAGAGTGATCATCTCAATGGGCACCCACAGCTTTGACCCCGTACTTGTAGGTCTCCAGAGTCTCCGCCAGCAGGGGTAAAGCCTTGACCAACCCCTTTTCGCTCTTTGAACTCAGCACCACGAGAGCAATGATTTTTTCTTCGTCGATGTAGGCAACGGCCTCGGACGAGCCCTGGTTGACGCCGTGGAAGTAGCGCACCCTGGCAGTCCGGCCATTGAAAGGGATGTCGCCATCGACATAGGTCATTCCTGGATTGTCTTTGCGAAATGTTGCCAGGTCGGAATCCATCAGTTCCTGGAGCGTTGCCCGCCCCCGTCCCTTGGTCACAATGTTGGGATACATGACCGTTTCCGCGGTGTCCCAGGACCCTTTTTCGTAATAGACGCAGCACACCCCAAGACGGTGTCCGACCTTGCGGTCGGCAATCCAGTTCTTGGGCCCTTCGATGGCGAAAGATCCACCGTCCGACTCAAGAATGACCGTGTGGGTTTGGCCGTTGGTCGCCGGTTTCGGGTCAGCCTTCTGCGAAACAGCGGGCAAGGCGAAAGCAGCCACGACCATAACGTGGACCAGACAATTCATAAAGAGCCAATGCGGCAAGCATAGCTGACGCACCACAAACCTCTACACAGTCGCGCGAGCTATCGTTAACTGTGTTGATTCTCGCTCTATGTACACTAATGGCCTGAAGTCGAGCTGCACTCGACTGGGCAGATGAGGACATCTGCCCCTACGGCCTGGAAAGCCCGGAGGATGAAATGAGATTCTGCTGCATTACCGCTCTTCTTATTATCTGTGGTGTCGCTCTCCGTGCTGCCGGCGAATCCAGACCGGCTCAGGCTTCCACGAGCAAGCCAGCCCGTACCGGGCAGAACGATATTCCCGCGTCCATCGCTGAAAGCGTCAGCGGCCCGCTCCAGTTCACAGAAGGCAGCCTTCTCGGCCTTGCTGAAGCCATGCCGGAAGACAAGTATTCGTTCGTTCCCACGGCCGGCAAGTTTGAGGATGTCCGCAGTTTCGGCGAACAGGTGAAGCATGTCGCTTGCGCGCAGTTCGCTTTCTTCAACGAATTTGAGGGCAAACAGCCGCCCGCCGACTGCGAAAAGGGTGGTCACGATCCGGCAAAGACAAAAGCCGAACTGGTCAAGTACCTGAAGGATTCGTTCGACTACTCCAACCGCGTCCTGGCCACGCTCACCGCGAAGAATGCCCTCGAACGGGTGGAAGGCCGTTATGGCGGACCAAACACAAGACTTGGTATTTCCGTGATTGCCGTCTGGCACATCACCGATCACTACGGACAACTGGTCGAGTACCTGCGCATGAACGGTCTCGTTCCGCCGATGACCCAGAAATACGGATTGAAGGTGCGGTAACGCAGGAGTTCAGGGCTCCGCCCAACGTAGATCTTCGGTCCGGGGTCATCAGCGGGACTTCTCTGCCTTCCCCAGCGTCTCTGCCCGATACAGCCTTTCATCGATACGATGTAAACGTCCGGCCATCCCCGGCCGCAGCAGCTTGTAATGGTGGACTTCGAAGAGGTAATCCACGATGAACCATACGGGTTCCTCCGTGGTCATCCAGCGCAGATGATCGAAGCGGGCCAGGTTTACGGGGCGGGAGAATGTACGCAGCGTCCGCTCCCGCCGCATATTGAAATAGAGATTGAAAAAGCTCATGGCCAGCTCGCGCAGCGATCGATACACCGGCTCGCGATAACGGCAGCCGGTGTAGTTGGACTTGGCCACCACGCCCCAGTGCCCTTTCACCCGGTAAAGCGCGAGAACATGATCGGTGTCGTGTTCGGCTTCGAGATCCAGGAGCAGGGGAGGGAAGCAGTTTGCCCGCAACGCCGCCGCCGCGAAGATCGCTCCCTCCAGGCAGTGCGCGGTATTTTCGCGCAGCACACGGCGCGGCGACCAGGCTGTGTCGGCCAGATGGTACGGCATGTCGTCGAGGTGACGCTGGATGCCATGGGGATCTTTCATACTGCGCAGCTTGCGCAGTTCGGCGGGGGTAAAGCTGGCTGGCTCTGGCGGTTTGTGCATCCTCGATGGAGTTTAGCTGATGAAGGCCGGAACAGAGTTAACCACGGAGGACACTGGGGACACGGAGAAGGCGATACGGTGGTGTTAAAGCTGAGCGACGAACTCCGTGTCCTCGGCGTCCTCTGTGGTTATCTTGATTCGAACCACGGAGGGCACTGAGGACACGGAGCGGGCTTCAAGCAAACAACTGCGCCAGTTCACCCGGCCGATCGACCAGCACGTCCGGCGCGGCGTCGCGCAGGGTGTGCGGAGCAAAGCCGTAGGTCACGCCGCATGTCCATGTCCCGGCATTGCGGCCGGTCAGGACGTCCACCCCGGAGTCGCCCACGATCAAGGTTTCCTGCGGCTCCGAACCCGTTTCCCGCAGGATGGTTTGCGCTCCCTCGGGATCGGGCTTCTTGGTGGCAAAGCTGTTGCCGCCATAGACCAGGGGAAAGAACTTGCCCAGCCCGAGGGATTCGACGATAGCCCGCGACGGATTCACCGGCTTGTTCGAAAGCACGGCCATCTTGCGGGGCGGGTTGTGCGAATTCTGCATGCTCGCCAGGGCTGCGCTGATGCCTTCGTACACGTGAGTGTGGTCCAGTTTATGTTCCCGATAATAAGCCAGGAAGTATTCCAGGCCCGAGCGCACCAGCTTCTGGTCGCCGGCCTCCTTGCCCAAGGCGCGGCCAATCAGCGCGGGCGCTCCATCCCCGACGTAGCTGGCAATCACATCGTCTTGCAGTTCGGGACGCTTCATGTGGCGCAAGGTGGCATTGACCGAATGCACCAGGTCGAGGCGCGAGTCGATCAACGTACCGTCAAGATCGAAGATCAGCAGGCGAATTTTATGAGGATCGAACGGGCGATGGAATTTGATCATGCAAGAGTAGTTCTACTGCCGAGTACGCCCAGAACGCCGAGGAAACCAGGAAGAGGTTTTCTCGGCGTTCTTGGCGTACTCGGTGGCCAATTTTTTTGAACTATTCAGTATATTCGGAGTCCGGCTCAGGATTTACAATGCAAACGCGGCTTGTACTCTTGCATCGAAGGGAGCCGGATGGCCACCACCAAGACTGACCCTAAAGCGGCCGCAGTATCCGAACGCGATGGCAAGAAAGCTGGAAAGACCTATGAAGGTCTCTCCCGCGAACAGCTGATCGAAGCCTACCGCCACATGTACACCTCGCGGCGGGTGGACGACCGCGAAATCCTCCTCAAGCGCCAGCAGAAGATATTCTTCCAGATCTCCGGCGCCGGCCATGAAGCCGTGGGTGTGGCCGCGGCCTTCGCCCTGAAGGCGGGATACGACTGGTTCTACCCCTACTATCGCGACCGGGCGCTTTGCCTTGCCCTGGGCGCGACCGCTTACGACATGCTGTTACAGGCGGTGGGCTCGGGCGACGATCCCAGTTCCGGCGGGCGGCAGATGCCTTCCCACTGGAGCCTCCCCGATCTCAATATTGTTACCGGCTCCTCGCCTACCGGGACCCAGATCCTACAGGCAGTCGGCTGCGCCGAGGTCGGACGCTACTACGCGGCTCATCCCGACGCCGCCCGCAAGGTCACCGGCGACTACCGGCAATTCAAAGATGTCAAATTCCACGGCGACGAGATTACTTACGTTTCGCTGGGCGACGGGACCAGCAGTGAAGGGGAGTTCTGGGAGGCGCTGAACACCGCTGCCAACTCCAGGTTGCCGCTGATCTTTGTTGTCGAAGACAATGGTTATGCCATCTCGGTGCCGGTCGAGGTGCAGACCGCGGGCGGCAACATCTCCCGCCTGGTCAGCGGTTTTCCCAACTTTCACTTTGAAGAGGTAGATGGGACCGACCCGGTCGCCAGCTATGCCGCGTTTGTGCGCGCCGTGAGACATAGCCGCGCCGGGCATGGCCCTTCTTTCGTTCATGCCCACGTGATCCGTCCTTACTCTCATTCCCTTTCCGACGACGAACGCCTCTACCGGCCCGACGCTGAACGCCAGCGCGATGCCCAGCGCGATCCCATCACCCGCATGCAGATGTTCCTGATCCGCGAAGGCATTCTGGACGAAAAAGGCATCAACCGGCTGGAAAAGCAGGTAGATGATGATCTGCAAGTCGCGGTTGACCGTGCCCTGCAGGCGCCGGCACCTTCTCCCGCCAAGGTGCTGCAGTATGTGTATTCGCCGAACCTCGATCCCACCTCGTCCGCCTTCGACACCCAGCCGACGCCTTCCAAGCCCGAGGCGGCGTCCGATGGCAAGAAAACCGCGCCCAAGACCATGGCCGACCTGATCAATGCCACCTTGCGCGACGAGATGCGCCGCGATGAGCGCATCGTGATCTTCGGAGAAGATGTCGCCGACTGCAGCCGCGAAGAATATCTCAAGCAGAAACTGGTCAAGGGTAAGGGTGGGGTCTTCAAGCTCACCGCCGGGTTGCAGATAGAGTTCGGGTCCGACCGGGTGTTCAACTCTCCGATCGCCGAAGCTAACATTGTGGGCCGCGCTACCGGCATGGCCCAACGCGGACTGAAGCCGGTGGTCGAGATCCAGTTCTTTGACTACATCTGGCCCGCCATGATGCAGCTGCGCAGCGAGCTGCCGCTGATCCGCTGGCGCTCTTACAACACGTTCTCCGCGCCCTGCGTCATTCGCGTGGCCATCGGCGGCTACCTTACCGGCGGGGCCATCTACCACTCGCAATGCGGCGAGAGTGTCTTTACGCACATTCCCGGACTGAGGGTGGTGTTTCCGTCGAATGCGCTCGACGCCGCCGGCCTGTTGCGCACCGCGATCCGGTGCGACGATCCCGTCCTTTTCCTCGAACACAAGCGGCTCTATCGCGAGACTTACGGCCGCGCGCCTTATCCCGGCCCGGACTACATGGTGCCGTTCGGCAAGGCCAAAGTAGTGCAGTCGGGAACCGACCTTACCGTGATTACTTACGGAGCGGTCGTTCCCCGGGCGCTGCAGGCAGTTCAGAAACTGGAGCGCGAGCACGACGTCAAAGCCGAGCTGATCGACCTCCGCAGCCTGAATCCCTTCGACTGGGAGACCATTGCCGCCTCGGTGCAAAAGACCAGCCGGGCCCTGGTGGCCTATGAAGACACTCTGAGCTGGGGCTACGGGGCCGAGATCGCCGCCCGCATCGCCGACCAGATGTTCGAGCACCTGGATGCGCCAGTCCGCCGGGTGGCCGCCATGGACGTCTTTGTGGCCTACCACCCTGACCTGGAAAACGCCATCCTGCCCCAGACTGCGGACTTGTTCCACGCCATGAAAGAGCTGTCGGAATATTAGCTTTTCGTAGCGCTGCCGTCCCGGCGGCTGTCGCGAGGGCATCCTGCCCTCGCCGTCAGCTCTAACCCTGTCTGTCTGCCCTCTGCGGGCGGGACGCCCGCAGGACAGCCGGCGAGACGCCGACGCTACAAAGGTCAATTGCCAGCTAAATGCCAGTTGCAGGTGCCAATTACGATTTTGCACCCCTTCCCGTCTGTCCAGATACCTGAGTAACGTCTGTAGTACTTTGGTTACGCAATGGGGGTACGGCTCGAACCGACTGTATAAACACTGCTATTAGTAGTATCCAACCTCCTTGGAAGCGCTATTTGTAGTATCAACCTGCAACTCCCGCCGAGTCACTTTCCAGAAAACAGGTATAAAACCCGGTAAAACCCGAAGATACGCCTTGACCTTGGCACTTTCGGGGTTGATATATGCTCAGCACACCTAAATTCACTCGAACGCAATTTTGTGCGAGGAATTTTCTCCCAACGTTTG